>CAYQFW010000035.1:1644-8461 GCA_964416955.1 uncultured Ruminococcus sp. | reverse complement strand
AGGGGCAGGCGTCCCCGACTGCCCGTCAGATTTATATGTGATTATACGGACAGTCGAGGACGCCTGTCCCTACGAATAGCCGGTATAGACATATTGTAGGCAAAGGGCGGTGTGTAATTTTATCGAGATATATAAAATATTAATTAATATTTTAGTGGATTTTCCGCTAAATTTAGATTTAAGATTTATTTTATAATATAATACATATATCTGTTATGCACCACGCAAACTTAGTTTATTGTGTTCTTATAGTTTTTATAGCAAAAATCAAAAATCTCCTTTTTAACCGAGCCAAAGGTTTTACTTTTGTGGTAGATAAGATATGAATTTCGTGTGAATTCGTAGTCGATAACATCAATTTTACGAAGACCGCCGTTTTGTAGCTGGCGGGTAAGCAAAGCTTCGGGCAAGACGGTAACACCAAGATTTTGCACTGCGGCGGAAATCAGCGCTTGGTTACTTATAGATTCCATTACAGGTGTTACAACAATGTTTTCAAGCGAAAATATGTTATCTAAAAATTCACGCGACACACTTTCGTCTTCGCGAAGCAGTAAGTCATACTTGCAAAGCTCTTTTAGGGTTACTGTATCGGGCATATCAAACTTTTTGCCGCAAACTGCTATCAGTGTGTTGCAGTCAACAAGCTTGGATTTTATATTGGGGTCGGAGGGCTGGCCTTGAATAAAGGCAAAATCGAGCGCACCGCTTAAAATTTTGCTTTCTATAATCGAGGTCTGGTTTACCGAAACCTGAAAGTCGATGTTTTCGAAATTTTCCTTTAAAAGCCGTAAAAGACGCGGCATTTTTTGTTTACCGATTGTTAGCGAAGAACCAATTCTTAAAAGTGGTTTTATGGAAGAATTTTGTGCCATTTCTTCAAAATCATCAAAAGCCGATATTACTTCCGGTGCTTTTATAAGCAGATTTTTGCCTTCTTCGGTTAAAAAAAGGCGTTTATTTATGCGGTCAAACAATTTTACATTATAATTTTTTTCCATTTCGGAAATAGTATTACTAACGGCGGGTTGCGCGATAAAAAGTTCTTGCGCCGCTTTTGTCATACTTTGATGTTTACAAACACAAATAAATATTTTTAAATGCCTGATTGTCATTGCTGCCTCCAAAATATAACTGATTTTATATAAACTTTATAATATTATAATATTTTACTTATGAAATGTCAACGAGTATAATATATTTGTAAAAAATAAAAAGGAGAAAATTATGGGAATGACAGAAATCTTAGGTCTGTTGGGAGGCCTTGCCCTCTTCCTTTACGGAATGCAAATGATGAGTGGCGGTCTTGAAGATGCGGCAGGCAACAAAATGAAGAAAATTTTAGAAAAACTCACATCTAACCGCTTTTTAGGGGTGATTGTCGGCGCAGGTATTACTGCAGTTATACAATCATCTTCGGCAACAACAGTAATGGTTGTAGGATTTGTAAATTCGGGTATGATGACCTTGCGCCAAGCGGTCTGGATAATTATGGGTGCTAATATCGGCACAACCATTACAGGACAGTTAATTGCGCTTGATGTCGGTATGTTAGCGCCGCTCTTTGCTTTTATAGGCGTTGCAATGATTGTTTTCTTAAAATCGCCCAAAGCACACCACATCGGCAAAATTTTAGCAGGTTTAGGTGTATTATTTATCGGTATGGGTATGATGAGCGATGCTATGGTGCCGCTGCGCGAATCACAGGTGTTCATCGACCTTATGACAAAATTCTCAAATCCTGTTTTAGGAATACTGGCAGGCGCAGTATTCACCGCAATAATTCAGTCGTCTTCGGCTTCCGTGGGCATATTACAGGCTTTGGCCATTGCGGGAGTTATTGATTTTAAAGCGGCGGTGTTTGTTCTATTTGGTCAAAATATTGGCACTTGTATCACAGCAGTTCTTGCTTCAATCGGTACAAATCGCTCTGCAAAAAGAACAACGGTTATTCATTTACTCTTCAACCTTATTGGTACAGCAATCTTTACAACAGCATGTCTTTTGCTTCCTGTGACCGATTGGGTGGCAAGTATAACACCTGACAATATGTCGCAACAAATTGCTAATATGCATACAATATTTAATATTACAACAACAATAATTTTGCTGCCGTTTGGCACATATCTTGCAAAACTTGCCGAAAAGATATTGCCGGAACAAAAAAGCAAAACCGTCACTACGCTTGGAAGCCTTACGGAAGAATTCCGCCGCGGCGCATTGAGTCTCGGTCTTACTGCTGTTCATACCGACCTGTTAAAGCAAGAAATCGGCAGAATGATTGGACTTGCCACAGAAAATATGAGTAAGGCATATAAAGCGGTACTGGAAAGTGATGTTTCAGCGCTTGAAGAAATTACCGCAACCGAAGAAACGGTAGATTGTCTTAATAAAGAAATTTCGCAGTATGTATCACAAATTCTGGTTCATAACAATAGTACACAGAATGTAGCAGATATTGAACAGTATTTCTTAATTTCGGGAAACACCGAGCGTATTGGTGACCACGCGCTTAATATTGCGGGTTATACACAGGTTATAAAAGATAAATCAATCAAGTTTTCCGACGGTGCGCGTGAAGAGATTGCAAAAATGCAGGAAATTACGGCTGCCGCACTTGATAAGGCACTTAATATTGAAGATGATATGGAAATATGGCTTACAAGCGTTAATGAACTTGAACAACAGATTGACGATATGACAGTTGCTTATCGCGAAAGCCACCTTGAACGTATGCGTAAAGGCGAATGTACTGAAGAGGCGTGTATTCTTTATTCGGAACTTCTTACCGATTTTGAGCGTATCGGCGACCATATTCTTAATATTGCAGAAGCGTTTTCTAAAATTAAATCGGCAGTATAATCAAAGGTATGACTTAATAAGATACAGAAAAAACGGTCAAAAAACTTAATATTCAAAATTTTAAGAATTTTATGTGATAAAAGCGTCTTGTGAAAGTTTAATTTCTTTACAAGACGCTTAAATTTTGTATTTTGTTTTTTCTTTTTGGTGTGTACTTATTGAGAAAATATTATTTTATAAATTTAGTTATGTCTTCTGTGCATTGTTCAAAGTTTACGCCATAAAACGCATGGTTTTTGTCGGCAAGAGTTACGGAAATACAATGTTTTGTATAGTCGCAAGCGAATTTTACAGAGTCTTGCAAACTTTTTCCGTTCATAAGACCGCCGTAAACCGCCGAAGAATAAATATCCCCTGTTCCGTGGAAGTCTTTGGGTTCGCGTTCGGTATAGTATTCGTAAACTTCGGTGCCGTTTAAAAGACAAAATGCGCCCACTTGTGTTTCGCTTTTCTTAACGCCTGTCAGCACAACATTTCGCGCGCCGTTTTGGTGAAGCGCCTCGCAGATATCTAAAAGATAGTTGTAATCGTATTCATCTTTGTATTCTTTTTCAAGCATAAATGCGGCTTCGGTGATGTTGGGGGTGATAACATCTGCCATGGCGCAGAGTGTTTTAGTGGCTTTGACATATTCGGTATCAAAACCTGCATAAAGCTTGCCGTTATCACCCATTGCAGGGTCGATAAGGGTGATGCCGTCGGGTTTTACAAATTTCTTTATGATGCTTTTTACTTCTTCAATAAGGTCAACTGCGCCCAAATATCCTGTGCAAATGCCGTCGAAAACAATTTCTTCTTTTTCCCAAGCGTCAGTAATGAAAGGGATTTGGTCGCAAAGGTTAGCAAAGGTCCAGTTTTTAAACTGTGTGTGGGTTGAAAGTAAAGCAGTAGGAAGCGCGCAGGTTTCAATGCCGAAAGCTGAAATTATCGGGAGTGCCACCGTAAGTGAGCATTTTCCAACGCACGAAAAGTCCTGAATTGTGAGTATTTTTTTCATTTGATTCGCCTTCTTAAAAATTTCTTTTAATATAATAGCACATTTCTTTAGCGAGTGCAATAGCATAGCATATTAAATATTGCGATAATGGTTAAATTATGATATAGTATTTTTAAGGGGAGATAATAATGAAAATCAAAACACGTGACAAGGCGTATAGTGAAGTTTTGAAATTAACGCCTAAAAAACATAAAAAGCCTTTAAAACCTCTTTTTTTATTAGCTTTGGTTATAAGAATTTTATCTTTTTTTGAACTTTTTGGGGTGAGCTTTGCTTATAAGAAAATCGGTATGGACAAACTTTCCAAAAAAGAGCCTGCTTTGATTTTAATGAACCATTCAAGCTTTATTGATCTTAAAATCGCGTCGGCGCTATTATTCCCGCGGAAATATAATATTGTAATGACTTCGGACGGGTTTATCGGCAAAAACTGGCTTATGCGGCTTATCGGTTGCATCCCGACACAAAAATTTATAAGCGATAGCCTTTTGGTGCGCGATATTTTTCATTGTGTGAGAAATAACAACACTTCGGTTTTAATGTACCCCGAAGCGAGTTATAGTTTTGACGGTACGGCAACCCCATTGCCCGAAAGCCTTGGTAAGCTTGTTAAAAAGCTTGGTATTCCTGTTGTAATGATAAAAACTTTCGGTGCGTTCGCTTTTGACCCGCTTTATAATAATCTTCAAAAGCGTAAGGTAAAAATTTCTGCAGAGATGGAATATTTACTTTCTCCCGAAGATATAAAGCAAAAATCTCTTGAAGAAATAAACAGCATTTTGAAAGAACAATTTTCTTTTGATAACTTCCGTTGGCAACAGGAAAACGGGGTCAAAATTACTGAAAAATTCCGTGCCGACTGTTTAAACCGTGTGTTGTATAAATGCCCCAACTGTATGACAGAAGGCGAGACCGAAGGCAAAGGGGTAAAACTTACTTGTAAAAACTGCGGCAAGGTTTACATCTTGACCGAAGACGGTTTTATGAAAGCCGAGAGCGGTGAAACCGAGTTCCCTCATATCCCCGATTGGTATGCTTGGCAGAGACAATGTGTAAAGCAAGAAATTTTAAGCGGTGAATATAAAATTTGTGAAAATGTTGATATCTATATGATGATTGATACAAAGTGCGTTTACAAGGTCGGCGACGGTGTTTTGACACATACAAGAGACGGTTTTTCGCTTGCGGGTTGCGACGGACAACTCAATTATACCCAAGCGCCCGAGCTTTCTTATAGCCTTTATTCTGATTTTTATTGGTATGAAATAGGCGATGTTATTTCGATAGGCACACCCAAAGTTCTTTATTACTGTATCCCAAAAACTGAAAAAGATATCGTTGCAAAGGCGCGTATTGCGGCGGAAGAAATATATAAAATTATATCGAAATAAAAAGAAGATGTCGAGAGACATCTTCTTTTTGAATTTGATAAGATAGTTTTGAGTTTTATGATTTATATTTTACGCAATTACGCATTACGAATTAAATTCCTAAGACTGCTGCGCCGATAATACCTGCATCATTGCCGAGTTCGGCGATTTTAATTTCTGAAAATTGGGTTTGGGTAGCGCCGCCATATTCCCAACGGCGAATGGTTTTAATTAGCGGTTTCAAGAGATAATCGCCTTCGCCGCAAACACCGCCGCCGATACAAAGAACTTGGGGTTGGAAAATATTTACCATATTAGTAAGACCGCAAGCAAGATATTTGATATACATATCTACAACTTCCTTAGCGGCTTTGTCGCCCTGCTTCGCGGCATCAAAAGCGGTTCTGCCGTTGACATTTTCAAGGTTGTCGTTTGCGAGTTCCCACATAAGAGAATCGATTTCGTTCACCATTTTTTCTTTGGTCATATTGATAAGACCTGTAGCCGAGCTATAAGCTTCAAAACAACCGTTTCTGCCGCAAGTACAAGGTCTGCCTCCTACTTCGATAACGGTGTGACCGAGCTCAGCGCCCGAATAGTTAAAGCCCGAATAAAGCTTTCCGCCGATAACAATACCGCCACCAACACCTGTGCCTAAAGTTATCATAACAAGGTCGGAGCAACCTTTACCTGCGCCTGCCTTAGCTTCTGCCAAAGCGGCGGCATTAGCATCGTTTTCGAGCAATACTTTTTTAACAGGCAAACGGCTCTTAAGCTCATCAGCCATAGGATAGTTTGTCATTTTGATATTGTTGGCATAGCGAACACAACCGGTCTCAGGGTCAATTGAACCGGGAGCGGCAATACCTGCGTAAGCGACTTGGTCGAAGCTAATACCTGCACGTTCAACAACAGATTTACAAAGAGCTGCCATATCGTCCATAATATCGCTTACAGGACGGGACGCACCTGTCGGTACTTTGTCCTTTAAAACGATTTCGAAATTTTCATTAACAAGACCTATAGCAATGTTGGTTCCGCCAAGGTCGATGCCTAAATAATACATAAAATCACCTTTTGAAATTTCTTTAATATATTGTAACAAAATCTGTTAAAAAAGTAAAGAAAATACTCATAAATTATTGAATTATTGTAAGACAAATGCTATAATGTAAACAGAAGTTTACAAGGGAGGCGTAAAAATGAAGTATATTGTAAACGGTAAAATTATTTTGCCTGACGGAATTTTAGAAAATCAGGTTTTAAGTTATAACGAAAAAATTGTTGGTATAACTGATGCGTCAAGTATTCCTGACGGCGTAGAAGTTATAGACGCCAAGGGCGGCTATGTGTCCCCAGGGCTTGTGGATATTCACATTCACGGTTATTTGGGTGAAGATGCATCTGATGGTAAGGCGGAAGGTATAAAGAAAATGGCTAACGGCATTATGAAAAACGGTGTCACTTCTTGGTGCCCGACCACAATGACTGTTAGTATGGACGAAATAAATACAGCGCTTGATGTTGTACGTTCATTAAAGGAAGAAAGCAAGGATTGGGATGGCGCAGAAATTTTGGGTGTTAACCT
>CAYQFW010000035.1:0-1544 GCA_964416955.1 uncultured Ruminococcus sp. | reverse complement strand
GATGCGGGTGCTACCCATATCACCCATCTTTTCAACGCCCAAACAGGTTTATTACACCGCAATCCAGGTGTTGTAGGTGCGGCGCTTTTACGTGATGTTTCGACAGAACTTATTTGCGACACTTTCCATATACATAAAGGCCTTTTCGAGCTTATAGCAAAGGTTAAGGGCGACAATTTTGTCCTTATTACCGACTGTACAAGAGCGGGCGGTATGCCCGACGGCGAATACACCTTGGGCGGACAAAAGATTATTGTAAACGGAATTGAATGTCTTTTGGAAGACGGTACAATCGCGGGTAGCGTATTAAAGCTTAACAACGCGGTTAAAAATGTTCGCGATAATACCGATATGCCGCTTTGGAAGGTTGTTGCTGCGGCAAGTCTTAACCCTGCAAACGCTATCGGCGTAGCTGACCGCAAGGGTTCGCTCGAAGCAGGCAAAGATGCGGATATTATCATCACAGACGATGATTTCAATATTGTTAAAACAATCATAGGAGGCACAGTAAAATATGAATCTTAAATTCGAAGCAAAATTAGACAAAGGCTTTCAGCCGATGATTTTAGTTTACAATGATTTTATCGAACGCGCTAAAGCCGCAAACGGTGAAAAACTTGTAATCGGTATTGAACGAAATAACGGTTTCATTTCTACTTTTGAAATGAATGTTTTCCCCGATGGCACAGGCCACGACGAAGAAAATCTTGGTATTGTTGAGCGTATTATTAAGACGTTGTTGTGGGTTAAGGGCGGTTATAAGGTTATTATTGCCGGCTCTAAACTCATTTATGAAGGCATCGCAAACGCATACTGCCCCGAAGGCGCACGCGCTTTTGACTGCATGATGATGAAGAAAATCTACGAAAAAGATTTGGTAGTTGAATGGAAACCTATCGAAGAAGCTCCCACAACTCAGGAATCAGCTACACCTATCGGCCGTCACCTTGACGGTTGCCGTATCGGTTTTGATGCGGGCGGTTCTGACCGTAAGGTGAGCGCAGTTATCAATGGCGAAAGCGTTTACTCCGAAGAAGTTGTTTGGTTCCCCAAACTCAATTCTGACCCTAAGTATCAATATGACGGCATTATGGCTGCTATGAAGTCTGCGGCAGAACATATGCCACGCGTTGATGCTATCGGTGTTTCTTCTGCAGGTTGCTATGTAAATAACCGTATTATGACCGCTTCCCTCTTTATCAAGGTATCTGACGAAGACTTTGAAAAGTATGTTAAGAATATGTATATCGACATCGCTAAGGAATTTGGCGAAGATGTACCTTTGGAAGTTGCTAATGACGGCGACGTTACCGCTTTGGCAGGCGCTATGGACCTTGAAGACAATGCGGTTCTCGGTATTGCTATGGGCACCAGTGAAGCAGGCGGTTATGTTGACCCCGCAGGTAATATCACAGGCTGGCTTAACGAATTGGCTTTTGCTCCTGTTGATTATTCAAAGGATGCTATGGTTGACGAATGGTCGGGCGACTACGGTTGCGGTGTTAAGTACTTCTCGCAAGATGGCGTTATCAAACTCGCTCCCG
>CAYQFW010000034.1:0-8550 GCA_964416955.1 uncultured Ruminococcus sp. | reverse complement strand
TTCTTCTATATAACTTTTTAAAGCCTCTCTTACCGCACTATAGGAAAAACCTTTTCGCACCAAAGCGGCAAAAACCTTTTCGGCGCCTTTTTCCTGTGCGAGTTTAGAGCGGTATTTTTTATCCAATAAATTTTTAATCTGTGTTTGCTCGTCGGTTTCGGTTTCTTCTAAAACGCGCTTTGCCAAATCGTAAGGTACACCCTTTTGCAGCATTTTAGCAACCGCCTCACGCTTGGAAACATTAGCCGAAACAAGCCTTTCAGCATAGTTTTTGGCATAACGCTCGTCGTCAAGAAGACCTACTTCTATAAAACGGGCAATCACCTTTGCACTCGCTTCTTTTGAAAAGCCTGCCCTTACAAGCTTATCATAAAGACCTTTTTCGGTGTGGTCATTACGGTCAAGATACCACGCCGCACGCGATTTTGCCCTTCGGTAATCCGACTCAAAAATCAAAGCACTCAAATCTTCAATTTCCATGCCGACCTTAAGGCATTTTTCATAGCAAACATCGTTATCTATTAAAACTTCGGTTTCATTAGACAAAGTAACCCTTGTCAGATGAAGCCTGTCTTTTTTTATGGCTGTAATTTGCATCAGTCATCAACTGCGATATCAATATCAATCGACTTTCTGGGACTTGCTACAGGTTCTGTGGGCATAATAACATCGCCGTCATCTTCCACAGCAGGAACTTCCTTACTTGAAATAACCGCCATAATCTTATCTTCAATCTCGGTTGCAAGTTCAATATTATCTTCGAACAACTTTTTAACATTATCTCTGCCCTGACCGAGTCTTGTCTCACCATAGTAGAACCAAGCACCTGACTTTTTGATAACACCTGTTTCAACACCTGCATCAACAATTTCGCCTGTGTGAGAAATACCTGTGCCGTACATAATGTCAAACTCTGCCACCTTAAAGGGCGGAGCTACCTTATTTTTAACAATTTTAGCCTTGGTATGAACACCGATAACATCACTACCGTCCTTAATAGGCTCGCCTTTGCGTACATCGATACGAACCGAAGAATAGAACTTAAGCGCTCTACCGCCTGTTGTAACTTCGGGGTTGCCATACATAACGCCGATTTTTTCACGCAACTGGTTGATAAAGATTGCCGCACAGTTGGTCTTTGACAAAGCGCCTGTTAATTTACGGAGTGCCTGAGACATTAAGCGTGCCAACTGACCTACATGGTTGTCACCCATTTCGCCCTCGATTTCAGCCTTAGTAACAAGAGCGGCAACCGAGTCGATAACAATTATATCAATCGCACCCGAACGCACAAGACTTTCGGCAATTTCCAAAGCCTGTTCACCCGAATCAGGTTGAGATACCAAGAGAGAATCAATATCAACGCCAAGATTAGAAGCATAAACAGGGTCAAGCGCGTGCTCAACGTCTATAAATGCGGCAGTCCCCCCTGCTTTTTGAGCTTCTGCAACGCAGTGAAGCGCTACGGTAGTTTTGCCCGAAGATTCAGGTCCGTAAATTTCCACAATTCTGCCCTTTGGAATACCGCCGATGCCTAAAGCTACGTCAAGTGTTAATGAACCTGTTTTAATGTGCTCAACATTCATAGCAGCGTTTTCACCAAGACGCATAACAGCACCTTTGCCGAACTGCTTTTCAATTTGGTCAATAGCGGTTTTTAAAGCCTTTTGCTTTTCATTTTCTTCGGTAACCTTTACCGCAGTTTTGATTTGTGAATTTTTGGAAGCCATAATTTCTACTCCTTTAACGGTTTATTGCGGTTACAACCCGCTGAATTTCATTTAAATCTTTGGTTATTTTTATATCTTTAAGACCTGCGCTTTTCAAAAGCTCCGACACACGCTCAGCCTCATTTATTCCCACTTCGAAAGCCATCATTCCGCCCTCTTTCAAAGCGCTTTTATAATTTTTTATTATCGCACGGTAAAAATCAAGTCCGTCTTCACCGCCAAGTAAGGCCGTTTGCGGTTCAAACTTGGTTTCAGGCGAAACAATTTCCATTTCCCTTGGCGGAATATAGGGCGGATTGCTGACTATAAGGTCATAACTTTCTGTATTGGCAACACCGTCAAAAATATCGCCTTCTAAAATTAAAGTATTGTCCGCACCATTAAGTTTAACATTCCGGTCTATGTATCTGCAAGCTTCTGCATACTTTTCAACAAGTACAACCGCGCTTTCGGTAAAATCGCAAGCCAAAGATATACCTATACATCCGCTCCCCGCACATAAGTCGAGTATTTTTGGACTTTTTTTATTCTGCAAATACCCGCAACATTCTTCCACCAATACTTCGGTATCACTTCGGGGAATTAACACCCCAACGCCTACCTTGAATTTATACTTATAAAAATCCCATTCACCTAAAATATACTGCAAGGGATATCTTATTTCGCGCTGGCGCAAAATTGCAGTCAAATTATTTTGCTGAAATTCGGTCAGTTCGTTTGCGTAGTCTGTCAAAATCTGACTGTTTGTAAGACCTGTTATATGCTTAATAATGATTTTTGCTTCGTAAACGCTGTCTTCTATACCGACAGCTTTAAGCTTTTGCTTTGTGTGGTTATATGCCTCAAATATTGTCATCATTTCGCTCCACATCGGGTATTTCAGGTTCGCAAGCGATAATCGCCGCAATTGCAATTTCTATCATATCATCTTCAGGTTCTTTAGTGGTAAGTCTTTGAAGCCACATTCCAGGCGCCGAAATTATGCGGGTTAAGAGATTATCATATCTTCCGCAGATTTTAAGTACTTCATAACCGACACCGCAAATTAAAGGTATCATCAAAATCTTTGCCAAAACCCAAAGCCATTTTATAGTGTAAACACTTGGAAAAATCATTTGTAGCACTGTTGAAAATATTACGCTTATAAGTATCATCAATATCATAAACGAAGTGCCGCAACGGGGGTGGAAACGCTTTTGCTTTCTTACATTCTCAACTGTGAGCGGAAGTCCTTTTTCATAACAAAAAATAGTCTTATGCTCTGCGCCGTGATACATAAACACACGTTTAATATCCTTCATATAAGAAACCGCCCACACATAACCCACAAATACTGTTAGTTTAACAAGTTGTTCTATACATGAACGCAAAAGTTTTGAAGTAATTTCGGTTTTAAAAACCAATTCTATTCCCGAAACCAAAAGACGGGGCAGGTACATAAAAAGTGCTACCGAAAGCAAGACACCCAAAACAGCGCCGATTACCATAATAGTATTTAAGAAAGCGCTGTTCTCTTTTTCGTCTTCTTTTTTGGAGGCATTTTCCTCTTCCAAATCAGCAAAACCCGATTTATCCGCCGAAATCATAAGCGCTTTATAACCTTGAATCATTGATTGGACAAAGCCCGCTACTCCGCGAATAATCGGAAGACCGAATATTTTATATTTTTCTGAAAGTCTTTTTTCTTCCATATAGGAAGTATCAATACTGCCGTCGGGCAGCCTGACACAAAGGGCGGTTTTCTCACTGCTTTTCATTAAAATTCCTTCAATTAAAGCCTGTCCGCCGATCGAAGTGTATTTAGCCATTTTCTCGTTCCCTTTCGGTATGCTCTGCTTCGGGTTGCTCTGCCACAGATTCTTCATAAATCGGAAGCACTACAGTCGCCGTTGTGCCAACATTTTCAATACTTTCAATAAATAAAAGACCGTCATGCTGTTTTATGATTTCGTCCGCAACGGCAAGTCCTATACCCGAACCGCGCACTGTTTTATTTGCTTTATAGAATTTTTCCTTAACCCTGTCAATATCCTCTGCAGGAATACCCACACCCGTATCTTTAACCATAATACGAACACAAGCCTCTTCTGTGTTCAGGTTTACAAGCACCTGTCCGCCCGCTTGGGTATATTTCACTGCATTATCAATGACATTTATAAACACCTGCTTTAAACGATTTTTATCGCCAAGCACGGTTATTTCTTCGTTTGGTATAGCAAAAACCAAATCAATATTTTGCTTTTTAGCAAGTTCAACATACATATCAACCGATTCACGAAGAATAAGTGAAACATCCATTGGTTGAGAAATAAGTGACAGTCTACCCGTCTGCATACGTGAAAAATCAAGTAATTCTTCAACAAGGCTTGAAAGACGGTCGGCTTCCGAAAGCACCACATCAAGCCCTCTCTTTACCAACTCCTCATCTGTTCCCAAAGACATTTTTGCAGTTTCACCCCAACCGCGAATAGCAGTAAGAGGTGTACGCAATTCGTGAGAAACCGAAGAAATAAAATCATTTTTAATATTTTCCGAATTACTCAACTCCGAAGCCATATAGTTTATAGCATCACACAACTCGCCGATTTCGTCATCTTTTTTAATTTCAATTCTTGAATCAAAATTGCCCATTGCAATAGTTCGGGCGATGTTACTGACATCACGAATCGGGTTTACAATCGACTTCACAAAGAAAATCCCTGTAACGCCTGTGACCACAAGAATTATAACACAAATCAAAATAACTATCGCCGTAACATAACCCATTAGAGTATTAGCGTGCGACATAGAAGTAATCCAACGGTAAGCGCCCAATTCTTCACCGCTTTCGGTATAAATCATTGTAGTGCCTGCCATTATAGATTCTTTCGTGGCGCTTTTACCCTTATATGTTTGAAACTTTTTTGTTTCCTTGGCTTTTATATAATCGGGCATTTCGCCAACATCGGCAGAAAAGCCTGTTGTAGACACTATAACTCTGCCATAACTGTCTATTACCTGAACTTCAATCTTATCTTTATACTTGAAGTTACCCGCAATAGAAATCGCTGTATCGGTAAAAGTTTTATGTGTCGTGTTGGAAAGCACCGAAAACTCATCAGAATAATCAACCGCCAGACTTTCAATCTTTTCTGAATAAAGCGAATTGTAAAGTGAAGAGAAAGCAACCGCTGCAACACACGCCGCAAGAGCGATTACAAGAAAAATATTAAAAAACCATTTGTATGTAATACTCTTAAATTTTATATCTAGACGCACGGTTACTTCTCCTTTCAAAAATTTTAAAATCTTTTTATCTTGTGTTCCACTTATAACCCATACCCCAAACAGTAATAAGACGTTGAGGGTCCGAAGGATTGTCTTCAATCTTCATTCTAAGTCTTCTGACATTAACATCAACTATTTTTTCTTCGCCAAAATAATTACTGCCCCAAACCTTTGTTAAAATTTCGGTTCTACCTAAAGCAACATCGGGATTAGAAAAAAAGTATTCAACCATTTGAAACTCAACCTGTGTAAGTTCAATGTTAACACCGTTTTTGAGCAAAGTTCTTTTTCTTAAATTAAGGGTGAATTCCCCTAAGGTAATATCGTCAGAAACGGAGGACGCCAGCTGGGGTACATACATCTCAACTCTGCGGTAAAGCGAATCCACACGCGCCAGCAATTCAGTCGGGCTGAACGGTTTTGTTATGTAATCGTCAGCGCCAATCATAAGACCGCTTATCTTATCCATTTCCTGAGTACGAGCGGTAAGCATTATGATTCCCAAAGTTTCACTTCTTTTGCGAAGTTCTTTACAAAGCGCAAAACCGTCCATACCTGGCATTGAAATATCCAAAAGCGCAATATCAAAACCTTCCGTGTCGCTGTCATAAATCTCAAGTGCTTCCTCACCAGAACCCGCTTCAACAACAGTGTATCCCACTCTTTTAAGATTTATCGCTTCAAACTCGCGGATTGCAACTTCATCTTCAGCTATCAAAATTCGTTTCACTTTTTACTCACTCCTGTGTATAAATTCCGATGTTAGACTTGACTTCTTCAAGAGTAACGCCTTTTTCTTTTGCTTCTTTTGAAATTCTGCAAGTAATAACCGCATCGTCGGTTTGACCAATTTTAACCAGATTCAAAGCGTCATAAACGCCGTTTTCCCAATCTTTTTTATTTATTGCCCGAATATAAAGTAAACTTTTACCAACGCTCATCTCATCGGTATCATAAGTATAAATTTCGCGTATTCGGTTGTCGGTATCTTTAAGAATAGCAATACTTCCAACCCACTTTGCAGGAATATTATAATAATATCCGTCCAGTGTGTTTATCATTGAAGTTACTTGAGTGGTGAGAATTTCACCGTTAAAAGAGCACCAGTTTGTAAGATATAATTTTTCGGCAACCTCGCTTTTTGAAACCGAAGGAACATTTAACTGAACAGGTATTTCCAAAACGCCGTCCCCGTTAAAATCCTGCGTGCTGAAACTTGCCGAGCGCAAAGTAGATGTGGTCTCTTTTGTTTGTTCGTCGATAAGCGGATTTAAAAGTTTATCCTTTTCAAATATCAAAACTTCGGTTATAGCCCCGATACCTTTTACCGAATCAATGTAAACCGCGCTCTTACCCGAAGAAAGTTCCGACACAACAGGGTGTTCAAAAGACTCAACCTTGCTGTCAAGCTGTGTTTTACCAACAAGCACTATGCCTTGTTCCGACATACCGTAAAGCGAAGCGGTGTTCTGTCCTTTTTCGGTATCAACATCAATTATCATAATTTCATTGGTCTTGTTATCATCTAAATTACAGGTCAGAAAATGTGTGTATTTTTTGAGAAAACGCTGGGTTAAAATATTATCTTTAAAACTATAGACCGCCAACTGCATTTCGCTTGTGCCGTAAATTTGCCAACCAACCAAAATTTCGCTCACACCGTCATTATCCAAATCGCAGAACTCAACCCTGTACACGCCCGAAGCCACAATTGACTGACTTCCCGAAGACTTCCAGCCTTCGCTGTTATTAACAACAGCGTTGATGTTCATTGTTTCAACTTCACCGTCTTTTACCGAATAAAAGGCAAAGGCTTCCGAAGAACCGTCGCCGTTAACATCCTTTTGCACCACTGCAGAACGGTATTCACCGCTTTGCGGATATTTGAGGGTGTAAGATTTTCCCACGCTTGACTTTATAGCGTCAGATATGAGTTTTAAATCATCTGAAAGAGCAGGTGGTGACAACAGTTCAGCTATATCGGTAGTGAAAAAATCACAACCGCAAAACGAAAATGCCAAAAGGAACACAACTATTCCTAATACAAGTTTTTTAACCATACTTTTCCGCTCCTTTCAGTACATAAATATTCAAAATATATTATATCACAAGTATTATAAAAAATAAAGTTTTTTATTTGTAATATTAAAAAAATTTACCTTTTCTTGACATCTTCGCTTTAGAGTGGTAAAATATTATAGATAATTCCCTTTTTATAAGTGAGTTATGACTTTGTTTTGCAGATTTTGGCGAACTGCAAATACAAAGCAATCAATATCTCGGGAGGTAAATGCACGGCTCCCGTCTTGATTTCTAAGAAAATTCCGTGTTTAAAATATAGGAGGTGCATTCAGTGCAACCAATACACTATGTTATTATGGTGGTTGTTGCTGTTGTGTTTGCTGTTGTCGGCGGGATTTTAGGCTCTGTCCTACGCCGCAAATCTGCAGAAGCCGCAATAGGCTCCGCAGAAGACGAAGCAAGACGCATCTTAAACGACGCCATAAAAACTGCTGAACAAAAGAAAAAAGAAGCTTTATTAGAAGCAAAAGACGAAATCCACAACTTGCGACAGGAAACCGAAAAGGACCTGCGCGAACGCCGTTCCGAAGTACAACGTCAAGAGCACAGACTTCAGCAAAAAGAAGAAACTCTTGACCGCAAGATTGACAATCTCGAAACAAAAGAAGAAAAATTGGCTCTTCGCTCAAAAGAGATTGATGCACGCATTGAAGAATGTGACCGCATCAAACAAAGCCAGATGGATTTGCTCGAAAAAATCTCAGGCTTTACAAAAGAACAGGCAAAGGCACACCTTTTACAGTTGCTTGATGACGAACTTACACACCAAAAGGCTGTTAAAATTTTGGAACACGAGCAACAAACCAAAGACGAGTGTGAGCGCATTGCCAAAAACATTATCTGCCACGCCATTCAGCGTTGCGCTGCTGACCATTCGGCTGATTTAACCGTTTCGGTTGTTCCGCTCCCAAATGACGAAATGAAGGGCAGAATTATCGGACGCGAGGGTAGAAATATCCGCGCTCTCGAAACCGCAACAGGTGTTGACCTTATTATCGACGATACACCCGAAGCTATCACCCTTTCAAGTTTTGACCCTGTAAGGCGCGAAATTGCTCGTGTCAGCCTTGAAAAGTTAATTCTTGACGGACGTATCCACCCTGCAAGAATTGAAGAAACTGTTGCCAAGGCTACCGCAGAAGTTAATGCGACCATCAAAGAAACGGGTGAACGCGCTGTTATTGATGCAGGTGTTCCCAACATTCACCCCGAACTTGTTAAACTTTTGGGCAAACTCAAATACCGCACAAGTTACGGACAGAATGTACTTAACCACTCACTTGAAGTTTGCTATCTTTCAGGTCTTTTGGCTGCTGAACTCGGTGCAGATGTAACCCTTGCAAAACGCGCAGGTTTGTTGCACGATATCGGCAAAGCACTCGACCACGAACAAGAAGGCACACACATTCAGTTGGGTGTTGAAGCAGCTAAAAAATACCGTGAAAGCGAAACCGTTATTCACGCTATTCAC
>CAYQFW010000033.1:0-8756 GCA_964416955.1 uncultured Ruminococcus sp. | reverse complement strand
AAAAGATATTGGTTTATATATACCTTGTCTAAAATTCCCATAGCCTCTAACACATCTTGCATTACGGTTAATGTATGAATATATCTTTCTTTTACAGGATAATTTTCTATTAAGTATTTAAGATATTCCTGTTCTTCGTTATTCATATTTGAAAAGCCCCTTATTACTCCATATTTGCAATTTGTAAAAACATATTGGTTTTTACGAATTCTTTAACCGCGACAGTATCGCGTTCTTCTTTTTCTGCCTTATAGTTAACCTCGGTATTTTTTGAACGGTCTAATTTGTAAAAACCATCATAAACCCTTTCTATAAACTGATCTGCTGCTACTGATTCATTAATTCTTTTCATTTAAACTCCTCTTCCAAACTTTAATTAATATAGCTGGTGAATTTTACCCAAATTTCTAAAAATTACAACACCGCCAAAAAATTATTGTAACCTTACCGTTTCACTATCATAAAGATAGTATAACCATACGCCACACAGATATAATATCACAAAACATTACATTTTTCAATACTTTTTATTCACCGCACTGTATCGGTACATTATATGATGCAACCGCAAAAAACGTGCCCCATTTTAAACTAATTTTTTTGATATTCAAAAATCAAATTATTGCAAGTGTTAAATCATTATTACTGTTTTTACAAATCATAACAACAATGAGCCAACCTAAGGGTTGGCTCATTGTAAGTTTTGGTTTGTGCTTTTAACCCAAACAGTCTTTTTTTGTGCTTTAATTATTCGCCGTAACCAAAGTGGTCGCCGTTGTTGAATGCTTCGGTATCGCGGGTTACGATATCACGCATACCATCCTGCTGATATACACGAACATAGCTGATATCAAATGTGGTTTTGTCTTTAATTTGATAGTTGGCATATGTATAAAATGAGCCCTGTTTATAATCAGTAGAACCTGTGGTTTCCTGAGTCAACAAATCGGTATAGTCAACGTTATTGCCATCAACTTTACCGCTGCTTGCTGTGTAGAAGGTGTTATCAAGCAACATATATGCGTACTGGTTCCACAAATCAGCATCACCGTTTGTGTACGTTGGGTCATTGCTGTTGTCCGCATGACCTGTTTCTTCGTTAATAGCCATAACCATTTCGCTATCAGCCATAATGCCATCACCATCAAGATCAACGTAAATCTTAAGGTCATATTCATTATTTGTTACATTAACAGACCAAGAGAAACCATACTTAACGGTGCCTGTCATCTTGCGTGCCATATTATACGATGCCGCTGCCTCAGAACCCGAATTATACCAAGTATCAGCAAGGCTGTAACCTTGATATACATCACCGTTATAGTCGAAATAATTATTACCGTTATATCTGTGTATCCACGTGCCTGATGAAGATGTGGTTGTAAAATCACTTCTTGCTATAGTTTTAGCAATAGATGACTCTGCCCAATTGAATATATAAAGATTATCACTGGTAGCATTTTCGTCGTAAATTTTATGTACGGTAACGCTAAAGTCTCTCTTATAATGGTTATAAGTATCAATCTCTTTCTTATATGCACTGCTTGTTCCTACCGGATATTTATATGCCGTTGCGCTTGTACCGTCATACAAGTATTGCATTGGCTCTACGATATCAAGCTCAAGGTGAGCAGACGGTAACTGATATTTATACGTTGAAATATCACCAGGAGTGAAATTACCGGTGTTGGTATTCACCCAATTGCTATTTTCTTTAAGCACCTTACCGTAAAGTGAATTAGCTATTGTGGTGTTGTTTTTATCACCTGAATAGGTTAGGAACCACCATGCAGGGAATGCATGACCGTCAGATGGCAATGATGCCTCCATCTCGACATAACCCTGTTTAAACAGCATACTGTTCTTAGTGGTTATAAGACCCGGATCAATATATACGTCATTGGCATCTATCTCTCTGCCAAAGTCATTTGTTGTATCGGTGCCAAGGTTAATACCCTTGTAACCCCAATCCCAAGTGCTACTATCGCTGTTAATTGCTGTATTAACACCGCGCCAAATACTAAGTCTGCCATCGGTGCAAACCCAAAGTGTCTTAAGGTCTTCAAGGTTAGCGCTTTCTTGGTTAGTATACATTGACGTAGTTCCATCGGCGTTTTCTCCGCGGTATTTGTTTATCGCCCAATTATTTGATGATATGGTATCGCTTACGCCTTCAAACTCATCGCCCCAAGCGTAGTAATAGGTCTTGCCACCTACAGTTACACTTTGTTTGTATGAATATGCATCAGATTTTACATCTTCACCTGTTACAAGCTCGGTGCTACTATCTTCTGATAGCACTATCTTTGTATCTGTTAATGTTTCAGTAAGTATATCGCCAGCTGCGATGGTATATACATCACCTGTTGCACGGCTTGAACCTGCCATAAAGTAAATTACAGCCTGCTCAACAGCGGTAAACGAACCGCCGTAGATTGTAACCAAGTTATTGTCGTTTTCATATGTAACAGAATATTCGTTATACGCAACACTTGCTGGGTCACCCTGAGTGATTATAACAGCGTTTTCTGTCGGTGCAGCTTTGATATCTTCTGATGTTAAACTGCTATCGGTTACAGTCTCGTCAGATGTTGCATATTTCATCATATCAAGACCTGGTACTTCCGACTCGAAATAAAGTTCAAGCTTGCGCGCCATATCCTGAGTATCGTTTTCAGAATAGTAAATAGCAACCTTGCCGCACTCTACATTACGCCAGAAGCCGTCCTGTAAATCCTTGTAGTCGTCAACCATAGCGCGACGAAGGATAACAAGGTCGGTAGAGTTTATGCTACCGTCACGGTTTACGTCACCGTAGATATACTGATAAGCTGATTTTCTGAGAAGCTTATTTCTAAGCGCTGAAAGGTCAGCCGAGTTGTAGTCGGTATCGCCAAGACCCGAAACGTCAGTTTCGCTCATAGCTGCCGCGCGGTTAACAAGCTGTGGCATACTGCTTTCAAGACCGCCCTTGTACCAAACGTCGCTGTTGTCAGCGTTAACCTCAATCGCTGTAGTTAATACTGTACCACTAGCAGTCATATTGCCGTTTTCGTCAACTGTACCTGCATCAACATATATAGTCTTATCAGATGTTGTTGATTCTTCACCAGCAATATAATATAAGTTTTCAATATAACCGCCTGCAGAACCTATCATATGATAGTCGGTATCGCTGGTGCTAACTACAATACAATCTTCAACCGAACATCCCGAAACGGTTGATCCTGCCTGTGCTTCGCCAACAAGCGCGCCTGCGTAGCCTGTGCCCGATGCTGCATAAGAATTACGTATGTGAAGATTCTTAACAACACCGCCGGATGCTAATACAGGGATAAGACCTGCCGCATTGCTATATGTACCATAAGAAGCTTCATCAGTATTACCGTTTACAGCGTAAAGACCTGTGATGGTATGTCCGTCACCGTCTAATACGCCCTCAAACGGAACATAGGTGTAAACTCTATCATAGCTGGTAGAACTTGCATTTGTTGGGCGTGTGCCTACCGTGTTAAGCCAAGGCATATCGCTAAGGTCAATATCACAAGCCAACTTAAAGTAAAGCTTATTGTTTAGCTTTGTACCGCCTACACCAATTGCGCGAGCAAGCTCTAACGGTGTAGAAATAATGTATGGGTCAGCCTCGGTACCCGAGCCTACAAATTTTTCAAAACGTCCGTTCTTGCCATTGTATGGTGATGTACCTGTGCCGCCGTCGGCTGTGCTAAGCCATCTGTTATAATGAAGCACTGTCTCGCCTGTATCCCAGGTTGCAGTAACATCGGCTGCTGTACGAACGCGTGGCATCGGAACTACTCTGCCGTCGGCATCCTCTGCCACATACCAACCATTTACCCAGTCGAGAAGCGGCATAGAGTTAATAAGTGTTTGAGCATCTGTTAGATTTGATACGGTTGAAGCACCGTTTTCATCAACAAGCTCAACAACTGTTGAGTCTACATTTTCTTTAACATCTGTATAACAGTTATACATATATACAGGGTGTCCGCTCTTGTTACCGGTTGTGTAATCGTTATAGTTTGTATCTGTTCCCGAACGATTTGAAAAAACAGGTGCATTAAGCGATACGCAACCGCTTGCCATAGCGTTGTTAAGTCCCCAAGAGAATGCGATCAATCCTGCATTTGCGTTAGCGCCTGTTGCACCGTTACCAAGTTCACAGGAATAACCATCGTATAAGCAGTTTACAACCTGCAACATATCGGCATAGCCGCTGTAAGAAACTACCAAGCCTGCGCACTGGGTGTTATTGCTTGACTGGATAGATGAATTACGTACCGAAACGTTATAAATCAGATTATAACCGTCTTTTCCCCCGCCGTTGTGGTTTTCGCACTTATCGGTGTCACCCGAGTACTGACACGATGTACCACCGCAATCTTCTGTTGCACTTGATGAATTACCATGAGCCACACAGTACGAACCTGTATCTTTGTAGGTTATACAATTCTTACAGTCAGTTGATGTGCCAT
Source organism: uncultured Ruminococcus sp. (assembly GCA_964416955.1). Classification (GTDB taxonomy): domain Bacteria; phylum Bacillota; class Clostridia; order Oscillospirales; family Acutalibacteraceae; genus UBA737. Next base: position 4,263 of record CAYQFW010000033.1, on the reverse strand, counting down.
CAGCATTTTCATCCTTATATCCAATTACCTTTGAAGCAAGCAATGCAGCATTTGCCGCGCTTGAATTATATGCATAACAAGTATCAAAGTTTATATTTTTAACAATTGCATCTTCACCAAACACGTGGATAAGACCAACGCTTGTATTAGCGGATGTTGATTTACTAATCATACCGCGGATGGTAACGCCGTTACCGTCAAAGTTACCTTCAAACACAGTCCATGCGCCTGTGTTCCAGTTGTTATAATCTGTGCCTGCGGTACCGCTTGCAAGTGATTTAACAGCAGCATAACCGCCGCTTATTGCTTTACTGAGGTAAAGGTTTTTAACACCGTCTTTTACCTTGTAGTATGCGGGTGTGCCGTCGGTCTGCTTACCGCCAGCTTTTACCATTGCCCAAAGCTGCTCAGCGGTTTCGATAAGGTAGGGGTTTTCGGCAGTACCGTCGCCGTAGTTACCCTCGGCATCTGCGGCAAAGCTTTCAGCTGCAGTACCGTCCCAGAGTTTAATTGTTTCACAGTCAGTCCAGCCCTCAGGCTTAAAGAGTGTAGGATACTCACCGTCAATAGCGTACCAAGTTGCATCGGCATTATCGGTTGCCCAGTCAAGCTTATCCATAGCAAGCTTACCTAAAGAGCCTTTGGCGCCTTCACTATCAACGGATGTTATGCCACTATAGTCATCGGGCTTTATGCAGTTTGCATCATATGAGTCTCCCGTAGATGTTGTTGCAGATGTTTTAACATTCAAATCGTAAAGACCGGCAGAAGTAATTGGAGTGGTTATTGTGTATACTTTCTCCTGAAGGGTCAATTCCGTCCAGTCTGTACCGCTTTTATTTGCGCCAGTGGCGCCCTTCACTGTGTTAACAACCGTTTTGTTGGCCATATTGGTATATACATTATTGTAATTGGTATAATAAGTACCATTATAATCCCAAGCTACTGCATGAGGAAATGTATCCAATATAATTGAGTTACTTACAGTATTGTATCCGCTTGTACCATTGTCACCATTTCCAGCAACTGTACCCCATAAACCATAGGTCACATCATAACCGGATATTGCTACTGCTTTTGTGCTTGTGCTTTCGGAAGTTTCATAGCACCAATAATTTACCGATTCACTGTGCGTTGCAATATTACCGTAAATAATACAGTTGTCAATATTAATAAACGCTTTGGTTGTTATGGCGAGCAACAAACCGCCGTAATATACAGTGGAGTAGTCATTCAATCTTGTTGCAACAACTACGTTGTTAGTAAGTTCACACTTATTAAAATTATAAACAGCGCCGCTATCCTTTGACTGACTGCAAACAATCGCCGCACTATCGCCGGAAGCATAGTTGTTTTTAATTATAACATTTTCGATAGTACTGCTGTTCAAATTTGTAAACAAACCAATACTACCGCTTGTGTTTGTATACATACCACAAATAATAGCGCCGTTACCGTCGAAATAGCCATTAAATCCTGCGCTTGCAGTAGCTGATTCATATACCCATTTCTTCAGGCTTGACTTATTAGTCTCAAAATAAGTTCTTACAGCATCTGCGCTATCAAGTGCCATAATCGCTGCGCCATAGGTCTCTGGTTGCAATACAAGAGCATCAATACCATCGTCAATCTTATAGTATTCGCCTGCTGTAGTACCGTCGGCACCTGTTGCAACATATGCAAAGTCAGCAACGCTTTTGATAAGATAAGGTTCTGCTTCTGTACCACTACCGCTAAGGCTTGTTGATACAGTAGAGCCGTCCCAATATTGTACATTAAGTGTCGCCGCATCGGCGCTTATGTTTATGCCGATGTTAGCAGTAAAGAGCGAGCCGATGAGCATTGCGAAAGCTAACACCAGGCTTAAAGCTCTTTTAGTGCTTTTGTTTAAATTTGTTTTCATAAAAAACCTCTCTTTTCATAACACAAATGATGTGAATTTTTAGGTTTAATTCGCTTTTTAAATTTTTACTTTTAGTTATAAGTTTAGAGTTATGAGTTTGCTGTCGCAAACGTTATGATATGATTTCCAAATAACTTGGGGCTTACCCCAACCATAACTGATAACTCATAGTTTGCCGTAGGGCAATCATAGTTGATAACACCCTCGGTGTTAGCTTGGCCAAATTACCATATCATCGTCTTCAAGGTTTGCGTTAGGGTCGCTTGTAACGATAATATCGAAGTCTAATTCATATATTTCAAGCTCTGCTTTTTTAAACATATACTTTTCTCCTTTTGTAGTGATTGGGCTTCTCCTTTGAGGCCGATTTCCTCACGGTGTGAGGGAAATGTCGCATCTACGCGACAAAGGGAGACGGTCTCGTCAAGAGGCTCCGTCGCAGACGGTGGTGAGGTGGTTGTGTTTACACCTCATCCGAGTTGCTATGCAACCCACCTTCTCCTCAAGGAGAAGGCAATGCCTCATCCACCGCTATGGCGGTCCCCCTTCCCCTTCAATCAAAGGGGAAGGCTATTTTTCTGATATTATCGTTATGCGCCATAACGCGCGTTAATCATTTGTGTGTAGTAAAGAAGTGCCTTCGCTGCTTCTACACGTGTTGCGTAGTATTCGCATGGGTCTTGCTTGTATGCGTTCTGGATATCAAGCGCAAAGCCCTCTACGCTGAAGGTACCAAATGTAACCGCTTCGTTATCGCCGTATTTTACAGTAACTGTAATCGGATTGCAGAGATCTTCTACAGCAACATTTTCAAGTCTGTAGAGGTGATATCTACCCGCGCCCGCATTGTTGGTCCAACCTGCGTTTACGCCGCCGTTACCGTTACCTACTGTGGTAGGTTCACCGATTTGTTCACCTTTATAATTTGTAAAGGTTACGGTGATGTTATCGCGGTTTGTCTTATAATCGCCGTTAAATGCAAATGTAAACGCGATATAAGGATTAGCCTTAAGGTTAAGTGATGTTGCATACATGCTGAATTCGGGATCAGTTGCAGTATATGTATCATAGTTGGTCATTGTAAGAGCATCAAACGCCATCTGGTTAGCAGTAGGCATTACGCCAGCCTCAGTAAAGCTTGGATAGCTCCATGCATTACCAACGTACATATCACGACTGTCACCGTTAGCCGAGTTGATAGCATCAACAACTGTCTGTGCCTTGCTGCCTATCATATCGGCAAGCTTAACGTGAGCAATCTGCTCCTCGGCGAACGTAACCGTTGTAGTTGTATCCCATGTGTTGTTCATAACTACTGTGCCGGTTGGCTGATCGGTATACACATTTTCAAAGCAGTTAGCACCACTGTGAGATTGATTTTGATAATTGTTTAAGTTGTATGGCGCAACACCAAGAGCGATTGTATTGGTAATCTTGTTATACAATCTGGTTGTGCCATCGTCTGCATATCTTTCGTTACAGTTTGCACGAAGTGCTATGGCGCAATTGTTACCATTGTTCCATGCATCATTACCGTAAATTAAGCAGTTATTTATATGGACCATATCGGTGCCGATATCACCTGAAATAACACCTGTGTAACCAATTTTACCTGATGCTGTCTGGCGCATATAGCAATTTGCAACTACGCAAGAGTCAAAGTTTATTGTACCTTTAACATTCGCAGCGGTAGAACTATTGCCGTATGCCTGACCAACAATTATGCCGCCACGGTTATCTGTTACAAGATATGAGTTTTTGATTGCGAAATTTTTGATAATGATACCGTCATTGTCTGTTTCCGTTTCGGTAGCGTCCGCCGTCTTGCCGCCGCCGTCTACCATAAAGAACAGCGCTGCATTGCCCTTGGTACCATCGCTGTAATTGGCGCTGTCAGTATAAAGACCGTAAATTTCTACACCGTTACCGTCAAAATTACCGTCGAATATACCGCTCCAAACGTAGTTATCATGCCAATCCTTTGGAGTAACTCCTGCAGCAATTTTGTCTTCGAAATATTTCTTTACTGCTGCAGAGTCTGATAGACTCATAAACGCTGATGCGTCATCAATTACAGTTTCGGGCTGTAAAATTATGGCATCTATATCGTCAGCTATTTTATAATTCTTACCCCATGTATCTGCTGATGTTGAACGTACTAACAGTGCAAGCTCTTCAGCAGAATTGATTATAATAGGATTATCTGACGTACCCTTTGTTGCATCTGTAGCCGATGTATCATCTGCGATAGAGGATGCATATGTGCCATCCCAATACTCTATTCTGCCTGCGGTTTCTGTAGTAGCAGAGGTTATCGGTGTGGGATATTCGCCCGACATACCGTATGCCCACTTGCTCCA
>CAYQFW010000032.1:0-8898 GCA_964416955.1 uncultured Ruminococcus sp. | reverse complement strand
CCCTCCATACCCCCACACAGATCAATCCATAAAACACCCTATTTTTAACTTTGGTTCTTCAGTTGGACTTACAGTTGGTTCTTCAGTTGGACTTACAAAAAATTAAACCTTGACAAATTGCTAATAGTTCCCAAATCGAACATTTTGACTATTGAGAATGTTTTGTTTGCTTCTTGATGTTTTTTTGTGTGATCATCGAGCGGGGCGGAGGTGGTCGAGTGGTGGCGGAACTTGCGCGCGTATGTGTGAGGGTGCGCGCTATCTACATAGGTAAAACTGAGCCAAAGGAAAATAACACCCTCGGAGCAAAAAAAAAATATCGCTCAAAGTGTTGCGAAATCGAATTTTATAGCTACTTTTGTGTATCCTTAAAAATAGCAAATGATGTACTTCAAGAAATTACAATCACAATTTATAAACGCCTATGGTGTGGGTAGCGGAAACGCCCCAGCACGTGCTATTCGTGTAGGACACCTGTGGGCGTTTTCTTATATCCTAACAAATAGCTATGTTACACACATTGAAAGATCGCAAACGTGCGATCCCTGCGCTCGTATCTGATGGCGCACAGTTATCCCAAATTTTCAACTACAACGCCAACCCCGTTACATTCCGCACTATCGATGGCGCGTTGATGGTCAATGCTACGCGGATGGCCAAACCGTTTCAAAAAACGGTTTATGCGTGGCTGCGATTACCATCGACAAAGGCTTATATTTCGGCTCTTATTGATGCACGCGAGCAACAAAGCGGAGCGCAACCATTACGCAACGGTCAGCGTAAGCAATTAAATGAGAGAGAATTAAGGCAAAGTAATTTGGTTATTACTCGCAAGGGTGGACGAAATGGCGGGGGCACATATTTTCACGAAGATATTGCGATCGAGTTTGCCCTCTGGTTATCCCCTGCGTTTGCCGTATGGTGTAATGATAGGATAAAAGAGTTATTTAGGCAGGGTATAACACGGTCACACCCTCAAGAACAGCCCCAACTTAAGGTAAAAACCATAGACGATGTATTAGATAGCTTAAAAGAGGTTACAAACTTACTGACGGCCTTAAAAGAGGAACGCGCGGAGCGTGAGCGATTAGAGGGTATTTTGTTGGGTATTAAACGACAAGTTGAAAGCGTACCAGCCCTCACAGATTTAACACAAACAACCCTTTTTCAACTTCTAACACATTGATACTATGGAAAATATTGAATATGATTGGGCTGAATTACAGCAGTATGTAACACTTAACGAGCCTAAGGAGTTGAAGAAACAGTTTTATTTTTTATATCGCAGTATTAGCGAGTGGATCATCGAACATGCCGAGGCTGATCAGCCTTTCCCGTTAAAATGTGGTTATCCTCTTATGTTGTTAGGCGAGCTTTGTAATATATTAGATGATATGGCCGAGAGTGTCAAACACAACGAAAGCGAATCCAAATAAACCCACTTTAATATACTTCATGTTGTCCCTGCGCTCAAAGTCGGGCGCAGGGTTTGCGTAAAGAAAAAAATACACATTGAATGATAAAAAAAACTTTTAACAACTATTGCTTATTGTTATTTGTTTTTTCAATGTAGGTTTGCGGTTTAATGCGCTGATATTTAGTATGTTGATTAATAATTGTTTATTATAAACTGCAAATAATTACATGTTAACTGCAATTGGTTAGATGAGATGAATAGTTTTTTTTGCGTGGCCTCACTTAGTGTATATATTTGTTTGTGAAAAACATTTTTTACAATGAGAAATCAAACATTTATCGTATCAGATGAGAGACAAAACACACATGGTTTTGTGATCTTGACGGCTGGAATAGATTATGCAGACTTTGCACATAATCCCATTATGTACTATAATCATGATGAGAGCCGTATCGGAGTTATAGGACGTTGGGAGAATATTCGCGTAGAGGGTACAAAATTACTCATGGATGCCGTTTTTGATGAGCGCTCAGCAGTTGGGGAGCGAGTAAAGCGACAAGTAGAAGACGGCTTTTTACGTTGTGCCTCAATCGGTATTTCAGCACCCGAAAAATTAATTGAAATAAACGGCGTTAAAACAGTCTCAAAATGCCGTTTAAGGGAGGTTTCTATCGTGGATATACCCGCTAATGGTAACGCGATAAAATTATTTGACAAACAAAACAATGAGGTTTACTCGCTTGCTGATTGGATGGAAGAGAAATATGATCCTCTGCGCAAAACAATTATAGCCTATTTGGGGTTATCTGATCGCGCAGATGATGCCGAGATACTTGACGCGCTCGAAATGCGCCAAAACAGCCCGAAAATACCCGAAAATGCGGTATCGCGCGCCGTAAGGCTTGGACTCATCGATAAAGCGGATGAAAAAGTGTATATGATGATGGCGCAAAAAGATATACAAACCTTTGACGAGTTAATTGCCCGAAAGGAAGCCAGATCAAAAGCGAGATTTGAGGATGTATTTTTAAAAGCCGCACGCGAGGGGCGTATAAATGCAACAAATAGGGGTGTATATGAAGAAATTGCGCGGGTGGGCGGTTACGCACTGAGTGAGAGGGTTATATCATTGGCGCCTAAGCCTGTGAGTGTTTTCTCCTTGATGGATGAGCGTGGCCGTGCGGATGGCGTTCCGCCTCGCTCAGAGTGGGGGTTGAAAGAGTATCGGAAATATGCTCCCGAAGAGTTGAGAGATAATAATGAGTTGTACGCATCCTTATTAAAACGTGAGGGGAGGATCGCACCGCTTAGGGGTGATACAGTAGATTTTTATCGTAAATATCACCCCGAATATTTGGCAAATCACCCCGCGGAATATAAAAAAGCAATGGAAGATAAAAGAGAACAGGCAAAACAAATGTAAAACCTTATAAATCATTAATCTATGGCATTAAATAAAGAAGTTTGGGAGAATCAGATTAGAGAGAATTTTTACCCAGAGCGCAGTTTTTTGCGTAAAGTTGTGGATCTTACCGCTCATGTAAACGCGGATAAATTACATATCCCGTCCGCTGGTATTGATCCTAAAGTATTGATAAACAATACCACATATCCGATTACTATTGTAGAGCGAGAAGATGAGGATTGTGTTATTACTCTTGATTTGTTCGAGACGGAAAATACATTGGTACGCCGTCCTGAAACATTGGAGTATAGTTATGATAAGCTGGAGAGCGTAATCGGACAACACCGTAGTACATTACAGGCATCCACAGCCCGTAAAGCGGTACACGCTTTTGCACCCTCTGAAGATGGCAAATACACGCCCGTAATCTCAACAACGGGAGAAAGTTATAACGGCCGTAAGCGATTATGTGCAAATGATATTTTGACGCTTAAAGAGCGTTTTGATGATGCTTTAATCCCATTGGAAGAGCGTTATATTATTCTTTCGCCAAAACACGTTTCAGACCTATTGCATGAGGATTTGAAACTGTTTAAAGATATTACAAACCTTAGAAACGGAGAGCCATTCATGTTTGCGGGTTTTGGCTTTTTCTCATTTCCGTATATGCCGACTTATCGAGCATTTAAAAAAGTTGCTTTTGGCGAAAATGCGGAGGATGGGGATTTGTTTGCGAGTGTGGCGTTTTATGGTAAAGAGGTAATGAAAGCAGATGGGGAGCTTCATGCTTATATGCTTGAAAATGACCCCCGTGAACGTGGTACGATTGTCGGATTTGATAAGCGATTTATTGCCATGCCTATACGCAATAAGGGCATCGGTGCAATCGTGAGTGCAGCGGTTTAAAATTGTCTATACATCAACGGAGAGGGCAATTAAATGCGCCCTCTCATTTTTAGAAAAAAACATTATTTTTATAACTTTGGAGCATGGAGATGGAACACAAAAAGAATAGAAGAAAAACGAACACCCGCAACCCGCTTGGCGCTGATGGTGTAGGGAGATCGGATCGTTTGGCAAAACGAAATAAAGCTCTCGTGGCGCGTTGGTATTTTTGGACAGAGTGCAAAAGGTTGCGAACAGATGATGCTCTCCAAAAACTTTGCGATGAGTTTTATTTAGACGATCGTAGAATTTATGTTTTACTTCTTGAAAATGATGCTTATTTTCGTGAGTTATTGGCAAATAAAACTACTTGTAAAGATTTAAAACGCGTATATAATAGCTTTAATTGGACTGATGGAATATAAAACAAAGAAAACGTACGAGTTTAGGCATGATGATCTTTTATTCCTTAAAGATTTTGAGCGTAGATACAGGGTAAAACTTGTAATATATGATGGTCGCAGAGTTGATAAATACGAGATTATGCAATCATATCGGGAGAGCCTCAGATCGGCCGAGTTTATGGATGTAGCAGTACCTTTACGGATTCAAATACTTATGCGTTATATGTATTATGAGGGTTTGAAACTAAAGCGTAAGGAAATAATAAAGAGGCTTTGTAGTGAGTTTATAAGGTCTCGCAGTGTTATAGAGGAGTATTTGGCATTGGCGCGGTGTTGTTACAATGACGAAAGTAATTTATATGAGAATGAGCGCAATATTATTAATAACATACGGTGTGATCCTGAATATGCAATGCCTATGTTTAATTGGAGCGCAACCCGCAAAAAGGATTTATATCCTCTACCTGAATATAAAGGAAATGAGCGCAAAACAAAAAGAGAACAGGCGGTATGTGCTCGATATATACTCTATAGTCATTTTTTAGGGTATTGCGATGTGGATGCGGAATATTTAGTTTGCTATCGAGATTTCGACATAACGCCTCGTCAACTACAATTATTTAGGAATAGAAGCGCGGATTGTATAATTAAATGGGGGCAAAAGCGGATAACCATGCAGTATTTTAGGGAGTTGTTTCCTATGTATACATGGAGTATACCAAAACCGCCAAAAGATTCTTTTTAATAGTCTTGTTAAAGTGGGTGATTGTTCTTAAATCGAACATTACAGACAGTGCAAAAATCCGCTGATAGTTGACTCTGTTTTGCGGATTTTTGCACATTTCGTTTTGTTTAGTCCGAACATTTCGTTTTGCGGATTATATGTCCAAATTCAAATTTTGGACAGCTCTTTTGCTTGTGATATCTATTTACATTACTTGCGATTCTTAATCAACCACTCGGCAATCTGTACTGCGTTGAGTGCAGCGCCCTTCTTGATCTGGTCAGCAACGCACCAGAATGAAAGGCCATTTTCAGAACAAAGATCCTTACGGATGCGACCTACATATACAGGATCCTTACCAGCGATAAAGAGTGGCATAGGGTAGATCTTCTGCTGTGGCTCATCCATCAACACTACACCCTGAGCCGATTGGAATGCCTCGCGAGCCTCCTCAGCAGAGATCGCACGCTCGGTCTCGACCCAGATGCTCTCGGAGTGAGCACGCATGACAGGAACACGCACACATGTAGCTGAAACCTTGATGTCGGAGTGCATGATCTTCTGTGTCTCGTGGTACATCTTCATCTCCTCCTTGGTGTAGTCGTTGTCGGTGAAGACATCGATGTGAGGAATCACGTTGAAGGCCAACTGATAAGCAAACTTCTCAACCGTAGGTTCCTCGCCTGCAACGATTTGCTTGTACTGATTCTCCAACTCGGCCATAGCCTGCGCACCGCCACCACTTGCCGATTGGTATGTAGCAACGTGTACCTTCTCAATGTGTGACAGACGCTCGATGGCGTTGAGTGCCACCACCATCTGGATTGTTGTGCAGTTAGGGTTGGCGATGATGCGGCGTGGTACGTTGAGGGCATCCTCGGCGTTAACCTCTGGTACTACAAGAGGTACATCCTTGTCCATACGGAAGGCACTTGAGTTGTCGATCATCAACGTACCATGCTTAGTAATGGTCTCGGCGTACTCCTTTGAAGTGGAAGCACCTGCCGAAGTCAGGGCGATGTCGATATCTTTGAAATCATCGTTGTGCTGAAGCAGACGAACTTCGATCTCCTTGCCTCGGAAATTATATTTACGACCTGCACTGCGCTCTGAGCCGAACAGTACCAACTCATCTATTGGGAAATCAACTCTCTCGTTGAGAATTGTCAGGAACTCCTGACCTACGGCGCCACTTGCGCCCACGATTGCAATTTTCATCTTTTAAGTATTATTGGGTATAAAATTTTCGTGTCGGGGCGTTTGTCGTAACTTCTCCGCCCGCTCTCTTACGAAACTTTAATTAAAAAACTCGTCTGTTGTCGTTTGTGTCTGGTTGCCTGCCTCTGGGGCCATCTCTTTTGGACAATCGTATGATTGCCAGCCCTCAGGGCGTGAGAATTTGGCATTACGGCTGATGCCCAACGAGCTATCTTCATAGACTTTCTTGAGGAACTCGCCCACGATAGGCAGTGCCATGATACTACCCTCACCCTGATTGCTCAGGTGTACCGACTGATCCTCGCCACCGACCCACGATCCTGCGACAAGCTGAGGCATGACGCACATAAACCATGCGTCACGGTTTTCGTTCGAAGTACCTGTCTTGCCACCAATCTCCATATTATCCATGCCAAACTGCCATTGCAAACGGCCTCCCGTACCAGCGGTGATTACGCGCTGCAACATGGTGAGCATGGTGTAGGCAGTATGTTTGTTGACTGCATCCTGCGACTTAGGAATGAAACTTGAGATCAAGTTGCCCTGACGATCCTCGATGCGTGTGACGAAGATAGGGTCGATGTGGACACCTTCGTTGACAAAGGTAGAGTAGGCTGAAACCAACTCAAAGACATTCGACTCGAAAGCTCCCAAACAGAGTGCGTAGGCAGGATAGATGTAGCTGCGGATTCCCATATTGTGGAGGAAATCGGCAACCGTTTCAGGCTGTTTGGCCTGCTTCATGATCCACGCCGAATAGTTGTTACGCGAGTTGGCCAGACCCCAATAGAGTGGGTGCATCACACCATCATACTCCACTTTGCCCGCCTCCTTTGGCGACCAGATACCTGCTGGAGTCTCGATCGAAACAGGCAGGTTCGGTGCATAGGTACAAGGGTTTAGACCGAGCTGGTCAATGGCGAAAGTGTAGATGAATGGCTTGACGGTAGAACCGATCTGTCGCTTACCCTGCTTGGCCATATCGTACTTGAAGTAGCGGAAGTTAGGGCCACCGACATAAGCCTTCACATGGCCTGTGCGTGGATCCATCGCCACCAAGCTGGCACGCATGATGCGCTTGTGGTGGAGAATAGAGTCGCGCGGAGTGAGCAATGTATCGCGTTCGCCCTTGAAGGTGAAGATACGCATCTTGCACTTCTTCTCAAACGAAGCATATATCTCTTTGTCGCTCATGCCCAATTTTTTATGCTCTCGGTAGCGATCCGAGTTCTTCATTGCACGCTTGATGATTGCCTCTCTCTCCTCTGGCTCGGTGTCTTGGAACAACACACCTGTAGATTTCACCTGACGATCCATGCGAGGCTGAATAACCGACTCCATCTGCTTTTGCACAGCGTACTCGGCATACTCCTGCATGGCAGGGTTGATGGTAGTGTAGATGCGCAAACCATCGCGGTAGATGTTATAGTTTGTGCCATCGGCCTTCTTGTTCTTCAAGCACCAACCATAGAGCGGATTCTCGTCATACTCCTTGATTGCCTGTTCATAGTCCCAATCAGTGAGGAACTGGCGGCGAGTAGGACGTTTGGCGTTCATCACATTACGCAACATCTCGCGGAAGTATGTCGCCTCACCCTCGTTGTGAGAGATTGGTTTGTATTGCAGTGTGATAGGGAGCGAAGATAGCGAATCGCACATCTTACGAGAGATAGCGCCCGCCGAACGCATACGGTCAAGCACAAGGTTGCGGCGTGCCAATGCATTCTCAGGGTTTCTCACAGGCGAATAGCGTGTAGGGGCATTCACCACACCGACCAACATGGCGGCCTCTTGGATGTTCAACTCCTCTGGCGACTTGCCGAAGAAGGTGCTGGCAGCCGACTTGATACCGTAGGCGTTTGATCCATAGCCCACGATGTTGAGGTACATGGCTGCGATCTCCTCCTTAGTGTAGTTGTGCTCTAACCTCAGTGCTGTGATCCACTCCTTGAACTTCGACTGCACGAGTTTCATCGTGCGGCCTATCTTGCCGCGATTGCGTACCGTGTCGCGTGGGAAGAGGTTTTTCGCCAACTGCTGAGTGATGGTACTACCGCCACCCTGAGAGTGATTTTGCAGGGCGATGGTCTTGATACCTACTCGGAAAAGTGATGGGATGTCGATACCTGAATGGCTGCGGAAGCGGACATCCTCTGTGGCAATCAGAGCCGCCACGACAGGTGGAACATCGCGTCCATCGAGCGAAATGTGGCGTGTTGAATCCTCTGGGAATAGCTCCTCATACTGTACGAAAGAGCGGTTCTGGACAAAGAAGGTACCTATGACATGGCCATTGTCTCCATAGATCTCTGTCGCCAAATTGCTTTTGGGGTTCTCCAACTCCTCGAACGATGGCATACGTCCGAATACGCCGAGAGCAGCCAACGTGAGCATGATAAAAATCAAAGCAAAGGGACCCATCACGCAGATCCACATCAGCTTTATGATATTCTTTTGATCTTTAAAAAATTTCATCTTCAAAAAAGAGTAAGGCTATTATCCAAAGTGCAAAGTTATAAATTTATTTTTATAAATTTAGAGTAACCTCTGTATAATAACGCTACAACAGTGATTTTGGTTTGTGTTAGAAGGGTAATTCCATGCCCACCGAGAAGAATACGCCTCCCTCGCTGGGGCGGTAGAGCGAGAATTTCAGCGCTGTGGTGGCCGAAGCGGGTTGGCTCAGGAAGTTGCAATCGAAGATAATGTCGCCACCCCATGAGTTTATTCGTTTCCAATGGTTGTGGAGTTTTCCATCCTGATGGAATAGCCCACGCTCGAATTGTGCATAGTCGAAGCCTGCGTTCAGGCGCAGACGCTTCACATAGAAGATACCCTGCCAACC
>CAYQFW010000031.1:3082-9015 GCA_964416955.1 uncultured Ruminococcus sp. | reverse complement strand
GTTTGAAGGTGAAATTACTTGCGAAGTTTGTCGAATGAAGCTTTTTTCAGAATACGAAATCGGTGAATTTTCGGTTACGGGGGTTCCAGCTAATCACACCGAATATCCACAACAATTATCAATAGAAAAAGACGGTAAAAAGTTGTTTTACGGGCTTGACGGCGCGTGGTTTTTGGGCGCGACTGTTGAATATTTGAAAAACAAAAAATACGATATTTTTGTTTTTGATGCTACTGTCGGCGATTATGTTGGTGATTACAGAATGGGAGAGCACAACAGTATCCCAATGATTAGGCTTATGTGCGAGTCGATGAAAACACTTGATATTATTCATAATGATACTACGCTTGTGTTAAGCCATATGGCTATGTGCTTGCATAAAACATATGAAGAAACCTGCGAAATAGTAAAGTCGGATGGTTTTGTGGTTGCTTTTGATGGAATGAAAATTGATGTTTAGGGGAATATGAATGAAATTTATAACCGCTTCAAGAGAATATAACACTTTTGAAAAAAATGTACCCGCACCATATATCCGTAAAAGCTTTGTGAGTGAAAATTCGGCAAAAGGCAAAATAAAGATTGCAGTTTGCGGGTTTTATGAGCTTTATTTTAACGGAGTAAATATCACAAAGGGCTTTTTGGCGCCGTATATTTCCAATACTGACCATTATGTTTACTGTGATGAGTATGAAGTGACGGTAGAAAAGGGTGAAAATGTTATTGGCGTTATACTGGGTAACGGTTTTCAAAACAACCCTGGCGGATGGGTTTGGGAATTTGATAAAGCTAGGTTCAGAAGCGCGCCAAAATTTGCTTTGTGCCTCGAATTTGAAGATAAAAAAATCGAGAGTGGCACAGATTTCAAGGTTCATTCTTCGCCAATAATATATGATGATTACCGCTATGGCACAAAGTATAACGCGAACCACGAAATAGACGGCTGGAACAAGCAAGGTTTTGATGACACTAAGTGGAAAAACGCATTACTTGCAGATACACCAAAGGGCGAAATTAAGCTTTGCGAAGCCGAGTCTATAACAGCCGATTTTGAAATAGAGCCTATTGCTATTTTTCCCGAAGAAGATGGGTTTGTATATGATTTTGGTATTTGCCATTCGGGTGTGTGCAGACTTGAAATTGATGCTCAAAAAGGGCAGGAAATTGTTCTTACACATGGGGAAATTTTAAAGGACGGAAAGTTCAATATCGATAATCTTTGCTGTGACAAAAATCGCACAGAGCATGATTTAAGATTTATACATAAGGATATTTATATTTGTAAGCAGGGCAAACAAACTTATATGCCCATATTTACGTATCACGGTTTTCGATATGTAAAGGTTACGGGAATAAATTCTAACCAAGCCACTAAAGATTTGCTAAAATTTGTTGTGTTACACAGTGATCTTGAAACTCGCGGCGACTTTCATTGCTCGGATGATACAGTGAATAAACTTCAGCAGATGACCCGCCGAAGCGACATTTCTAATTTTCACTATTTTCCGACCGACTGCCCTCAACGCGAAAAGAATGGTTGGACAGCCGATGTCGCTCTTTCGTGTGAGCATATTTTACTTAATTTCGGTGCCGAAAATAGTTTTTGCGAGTGGATGAGAAATCTTTGCAAAGCGCAAAATGAAAATGGGGCAATACCTTGTGTGGTTCCAACAGGGGACTGGGGCTACGGATGGGGAAGCGGTCCTGCGTGGGACTGTGCGCTGGTTTTAGTGCCGTATTTTACATATATTTACCGCGGTGATGCTGGGATAATTACCGAGTCGGCGGATACGATTCATAAATATCTTAAGTTTTTGATTACTAAAAAAGACGAAAAAGGGCTTGTACATTTTGGACTGGGTGACTGGTGTCACGCGGGGCGCCCCGAAGATAAACCTAAAGCGCCGCTTGAAGTTACTGATACGATTATTTCTATGGTTATTGCCGAGCGTTCAGCATTTTTGTTTGGAATAATAGGTGAGACTGATAGGCATGATTTTGCGCTTTCGGTAGCAGAAGATTTAAAAAAGGCTTTTCGCGAAAATCTTATTGATTTTAGCAGTATGACGGTAAAAGGTGACTGCCAGACGAGTCAGGCGCTCGCACTTTATTACGGTGCTTTCGCGCCCGAAGAAGAGAAAAAGGCTTTTGGAAAATTGCTTGAGTTTATTCGCGAAGCTGATGACCATATCGATTGCGGTGTTTTGGGGGCTAGGGTAATTTTTCACCTGCTTTCACGCTTTGGCTATAGTGATTTGGCTTATAAAATGATAACCCGCAAGGATTTTCCATCTTATCGCTATTGGATAGAGCAAGGAGCCACAACGCTTTGGGAAAATTTTGATAAGGAAAAAATTAAATCTTGCAATCATCATTTTTGGGGTGATATAAGTGCATGGTTTATAAAGTGTATTGCGGGAATCAACTATAATCCTTACGGTGACGATATAAAATATCTTGAAATAAAACCTAATTTTTTGCAAGCGCTTGATAACGCCGAAGGGTATTATATTACACCTTTTGGAAAGGTTGAAAGCGAGTGGAAAAGAGAGAAAGATAAAATTGTGTTAAAGCTCGAAATTCCCGAAGTCATTACGGCTAAAATTATTTTGCCAAAGGGATATCAAATAAAAACAGAAAGCGAAAATTCGGTTGTTTCGGGTGAATATATAATTGTTGCAGACTAAGATTTGTTAAAAAGTGGCTAATGTTGGTAAATTTTTGGTCTTTGCTTGAAACCGCAAAAACGTTATGATATAATTCGTTTGAAAAGGGGTTTTAGATATGGTAAAAATTGAAAAAATCAATGAAAACATTTACCGCACAGTAACGCCTTATAAGGATATATGGACTACGATGTATCTTATAAAAACCGAAAAGGGCGATTTGCTTTTTGACGCGGCGAGTTTTGATAGTGATGCTGAAGAATATACCGTGCCTTTTTTAAAGGAATGCGGTGTTACACCCGAGAGTTTAAAATACATATTTATTTCTCACGACCATTCCGACCACGCGGGCGGACTTTCGGCTCTTTTGGCAAAGTACCCGAATGCAGTTGTGCTTTCGCGCTCTACCGAGCTTCGCAATCGCTTTGCCGAGTATGATGTTGTGCCGCCGAAAGAAAATGATGTTATTCTTGATACCTTTAAGGTTGTAACAATAGTAGGTCACACTTCCGACTGCGCCGCTCTTTTGGATATGCGCACAAAAACCTTTGTAACAGGAGACTGTTTGCAGGTTTGGGGTATTGTTGGCTCGCAAAACTGGGCGGCGAATATTAGCTTACCTGTAGATTTTTTTTCGTATATTTAATAGGTCAGAAAAATGGATATTTAACTTCTTCTTACCGATCACGATTATTATCCTATTGGATATAAAGCCGAAGGTAAGGAAGAAATTAACCGCTATTTAGACGGTTGCCGCGAACCGCTTTTGAAGCTTAAAAGTTTGATTTCGGCAAATCCCGACACCGACGACCAGGGCATTTGTGATATTTATAATGTTTCAAAAGAAATCCCCACATTCCACGCGGGTGTGGTTAAGTATGTGAGAGCGGCTATGAAAAAAGGAAGATTTTAATATATAGAAACCGTAGATTTAGTCTGCGGTTTCTCGTTTTTGTGGTCGGTTTTAGTAAGAAAGTGTGCATTTTTAGTAAAAAAGTGTTGTTTTATTGTTTGCGCTGTGAGTCTGTGCTATAATTATTTTGCCGATAAATGAACTGCGCTATGCGCATTAAAGGAGAAAGAAAAATGAAAATATTAATGATTGGCGCTCATCAGGATGATAACGAATTCCGTTGCGGCGGTACTGCCTACAAGTTGGTGCAAAAAGGACACGAGGTTCGTTTCCTTAGTATGTGTAATGGTTGTGGCGGTCACCATATTATGACTCCCGCTGAAACCACCGCTACCCGCGCAAAAGAATCGGCTGCCGTAGCAGAACTTTTAGGTGTTACATACGATGTTTGGGACGACCAACCCGACTGCGCGCTTGTGGCTGACCTTGAAACCCGCCGCCGTCTTATCCGTTATATCAGAAAATTTTCTCCCGATGTTATAATTGCTCACAGAACTAACGATTACCACGCTGACCACAGAGCATCGGCTCAGCTTGTTATGGACGCTTCTTATATGCTTATCGTTCCGCACGAATGTCCCGATGTTCCGGCTATGAGAAAAACTCCGATTATTATGTATAATGAAGACCAATTCAGAGAACCTGAATTCCACGGCGACTTGGTTATTGATATTGATGATGCTATCGAAACCAAACTTCGCATGGCACATCTTAATGTTTGTCAGGTTTACGAATGGCTTGCATATACGAACGGTCAGGAGGATCAAATCCCTGCAGATGATGAAGGACGCTTTGAATGGCTTTGCGGTATGGACCTTAACCGTTGGTACTCTGACGAAGAGGTAATGTCAAAGCCTATGCCTATAAGCCGCGGCATCCGTTTTGCTCGTCCTGCCGCTCGTTTCAGAGATAAGCTTATTGAAGAATACGGTGAAGAGCGTGGCTCTAAAATCCGTTTTGCCGAAGCATTCCAGATTTGCGAATACGGTTCTGCAATGAGTGAAGAAATCAGAAATCAATTTATGTCTTTGTAAAAACAAAAGAAGGTCTTGAAATTGAGAAAAAGATTAGATTACAAATGGGTAATAGCTGCGCTTTGCTTTATTATGGTTTTCACCTGTCTTGGCTTTTGCAGTTCTACAAGAAGCTTGTTTGTAAAACCGATAACCGAAGCGCTCTCTATGGAACGAAGTGTTTATTCTTTGACAGATAGTTTCCGTTTTGTCGCGGTGGCTGTTGTTAATGTCTTTTTTGGCACACTTGTTTCAAAGTTTGGCATACGAAAACTTATAGGCGCAGGGTTCTTGTCACTTATAATTTCAATGTCGATATATGCTTCGGCTAATAAGTTCTGGCAGTTTTATATTGCGGGTGTTCTTTTAGGGATTGGCTTTTCTTGGACAACCACAACAATGGTCGGGTGTGTTGTAAACCGTTGGTGTAAAGAACACAAAGGAACCATAATGGGTGCAATTTTGGCGGCAAACGGTCTTGGCGGTGCGCTTGCGACTATGATTGTAACTAATATTATAAACGACAACACTAACCCATTTGCTTATCGAAAGGCATATTGGACAATTGCAATAGTTTTGGCAGCTGTCGGAATAGTGGTTGTTGGTTTTTTCAGAGAAAAGCCTAAAAATGTTTCGCAGCCCGTTGTTTCCGAGAAGCCTAAAAAACAATCCCGCGGTGAGAGTTGGGTTGGTATTGAATATTCCAAAGCGGTAAAGATGCCGTATTTTTATATGGCGGCGGTTTGTATTATGCTTACAGGCGCTATTTTGCAAGGTATCACAGGTGCTTCGGCGGCTCATATTGAAGACGTTGGTATAGATAAGGCCTATGTAGGATTTGTTATGAGTATTCATTCAATATTTTTGGCGGTTTTTAAATTCGGCACAGGTATTATCTATGATAAGTTCGGTCTTAAAACCACCGTTAATATCTGTTCTGTAACAGCGGTGGGGGTTATGCTTACTCTCGCGTTTATTACCAATACCCCTCAAGGTAGAATAATGGCTATGATTTACGGCGTGTTCTCTGCTTTGGCGCTTCCGCTTGAAACAATAATGCTTCCTATCTACGCGAGTGACCTTTTCGGCGCTAAATCGTTTGATAGAGTTTTGGGCGTTTTTGTTTCGGTAAACTCGGTGGGTTACGCTTTGGGTTCGGTAATAATTAACGGTTGTTATGACCTTTTCGGCAGTTACAAGGGCGTGTTTATCGCCGCCGCTTGTGTTATGGCGGTAATTACAGGGGTTATGCAGTATGTAATGCACGCAGCCCATAGGCAAAGACAATTAGTTGAAGCAAAATAAAATTAAAGCATCTTGGAAATAATCCGAGATGCTTTT
>CAYQFW010000031.1:0-2982 GCA_964416955.1 uncultured Ruminococcus sp. | reverse complement strand
TTTTCATTATATTGGTTATATGTTGGTAAAAGCTCACGCCATACGTCAGTATGTGCTTCGCAGTCGAGATAGTGGGCGAACAGGTGGTTGTCGCGGGGTTGCGATTTTGTGATGCAGGCGTCTTTTATAACCGAAAGGTAGTCCTGAATTTTTGTACGGCAGAAGTCGTGCCAGCCTTTTTTCCATTCGCCGTTCTGGAGTTTTGCGTTGCGCTCTTCAAAGGATTTCATAATTTCCTTTGCGCTTTCCCCTTTCGCTAAAGTTATACCACAATCGGTGTTTTCAATGGGGATAAAATCTATTTTGTTTGTTTTGGTGTCGTATTTTACGGCAAGAAGTGTATTCCAGCTTTCAGGTGCATCTTCAAAAAGTTTTACAAAGTGAAAATTACCCTGACCGTAGAGAATGTGTCCGCCTTCAAATTCTTCGTAGCAACCGATACAGTGGCTGTGCTGACAAAGAACAACATCGGCGCCGTTTTTAATCATAGCGCGGCTTTGTTTTAAAAGGCGGGGAGATGGGTAACGGCAATGTTCCTTACCACCGTGGTAGATAACTATTACGCGGTCGGCGGTTTCTTTTGCCTTGCGGATGTCTTCCATAGTATCGAACGGGCAAATAGGACGGCAACCCATACGGTCGTCGAGTGCGCAGGAATATTCGTGCTCACAAACGGCGATAATCGCGATTTTTTCGCCGTCCTTTTCTATTACAAGGTCTTTTCGCGAATCTTCATAATTCTTGCCGAAGCCTGTGGGGATAATTCCCGCTTCATCTAAATATTTAAAGGTGTCTTTTGCACCCTCTTTACCAAAATCAAAAAAGTGGTTATTGGCAACCGAGCAGTAGTTAACCCCGATTTGTTTTAAAACCTTTGCGGTGTTGGGGTCGGCCTTTAAGCAGGGACCGAATTTTTCGATTTCCTTTTCGGCATTTGTCAGCGCACATTCCAAATTGACAAAGTTTACATCATTTCCATTAAAAATAGAAAGAGTGTCAGTGAAAAGGGTTTCAATATCGCCCTTGGCGAATAAAGGGTTGGTAACGGGGGTGGCAGAAAGATCGCCTAAAAACAAAGTTTTCATAAAAACACCTCAATTTATTTTGTTTCTAAGGCTATTATACAAAATTTAGCATTTGAAATCAATAAAAAAGTAAAAATATAAAATACTTGCTATATGGCAGTTTTTGGTGTAAAATTAAATTATAAAATAAAAGGAGGAAAATTTATGCCAACCTTAAATATTATGAAATATGCTACAAAAGGTAATAATTTGCATTTGAGAGTTGCTATGGGTCATTTTGCCACAAGCAATAACCACAGCAATTATTACATTGATGTGGTATCTCAGAAAGCGCGTCTTACAGAAGCAAAAGCCGTAGCTGAAGAATTGCGTTCTTATTATTATGCAGACACTATAGTTGATACTATTTTGTGCCTTGACGGTACAGAAGTTATCGGTACTTGTTTGGCAGATAGCCTTACCAAAGCCGATTTTATAAATATGAACGCTCATCAGACAATTTACGTTGTAACCCCCGAAATTATAAACGGCGGGCAGCTTATGTTCCGAGATAACATTATCCCTATGATTAAGGATAAGCACGTTATGGTACTTGCAGTATCCGTAGCATCGGGTAAAACTGTTGCAACCGCGGTCGACGCTGTTAAATATTACGGCGGCTATGTTTCGGGTATAGCATCTATTTTTTCCACCATCGAAGAATGTGCAGGTTATCCTGTACGCTCGGTATTCAATCCTAAGGATTTGCCGGATTATCAAAGCTATCCGGCACATGAATGTCCTATGTGTAAAGAGGGCAAAAAAATTGACGCTTTAATCAATAGCCACGGTTTTTCTAAGATTTAAGTTTCGAGAATTTTTATGTGTAAAAGATAAAATGATTTACCATTAAAAAAGTGGAAGGAAATTGCACCTTCCACTTTTTGCTTGTGTTTTAAATATATTTAACGATTAAGCCACCATATAGCAAATGTGAGATATCCTGCAAATGTTACCCACAGCAAATAAGGAATTTGCAGATAGGCGGCGGTTTTATTTATTTTATAATATTTCATAATTGTGCGGATAATAAGGAACAAGAGTAGTAAAAGCCACAAAAAAGCAAACAAAAATGCCCGAAGATTAAAGAAAATTATACTCCAGAAAAAATTAACAACAAGGCTTAAAGCATAGGTGTAAAGCGCCGAGCGTTTTTGCGGCTCGGGAGCGGCTTTGTCGGTGTAAATCATGGCCGCGCTTATACCCATAAGTATAAAAAGTATTGTCCACACCACAGGGAAAGCCCAAGACGGTGGAGAAAGCGGCGGTGTAATAATATCAATATAAAGTGACATATTGTTACGTGTCAGCGGTGCTGAAAGTCCGCCTACCGCCAACGCTATCAGTACCGATATAATATAAGGTTTTATTTTTTCTATCATTTTATCCCCTCCGATAAATTATATAGAATTTCCTTTTAAAATATGTGTTTTGGGAAATGCTAACCATAAAGGAGTGATAAAAATGATTGAACAAGATACAATAAAACTTTTGCGAGAATGTGACGCGGGGGTTAAAATGGGGGTTTCGTCTATTGACGAGGTTATGGAATATGTCAAGGACGAAAGGCTGAAAAAAGACCTTAACGCTTGCAAGGATGAGCACAGCGAATTAAACCGCGAAATACAGGAATTGCTCGAAAAATACGGCGATGAGGGCAAAGACCCAAATCCTATGGCAAAAGGAATGTCCTGGATGAAGACCAATATGAAGCTTGTGGTTAACGAGTCGGACGGTACTATCGCCGACCTTATGACCGATGGCTGCAATATGGGGGTTAAATCGCTTAACAAGTATCTTAATAAGTACGAAGCGGCGGACGAAGTTTCTAAAGATATTTGCAAAAGGCTTATAAATCTTGAAGAAAGACGGACTTTGCAAATGAGAAGGTATTTGTAAATTCGGAATGCGGAATTTG
>CAYQFW010000030.1:0-9131 GCA_964416955.1 uncultured Ruminococcus sp. | reverse complement strand
AATATGTGACGACAAAATTATAGTATGGTTTTTACCAAGACGTGAAATCAAGTTTCTTATTTCAATAATCTGTTTTGGGTCAAGACCAACCGTGGGTTCGTCAAGGATAAGTACATCGGGATTGCCGATAAGCGCCTGTGCAAAACCTACTCTTTGACGGTAACCTTTTGAAAGATTCTTAATAAGACGATTTTGAACATTATCAATTTTAATAAGCTTCATAATTTCATCGATATGTGCTTTTTTAGGAAACTTTACTTTTTTAAGGTCATAAATAAAATAAAGATATTCCTTAACCTTCATATCTATGTAGAGTGGTGGCAATTCGGGCAGGTAGCCAATACGCTTTTTTGCTTCTTCGGGATATTCCATAATATCAAAGCCATCAATAGAAACCTTTCCCTGTGTTAATGACAAATAACCTGTCAAAATGTTCATGATCGTTGATTTACCCGCACCGTTAGGACCAAGGAAACCAACAACTTCGCCTTTTTCAATGCTGAAATTAGCATCGCTTACGGCAAGATGAGTGCCGTATCTTTTGGATAGGCCTTTTACCTCAATCATATCTAAACCTCCTTCAGTTTATCCATAATAGTATAACATATATATCATATCATTTTTTAAATAAATTGTAAACAAAAATTTGACCTTATAATACAATGTTTTGCAGCCATAAACCGCAATATTAAGCAAGACAGATGTCCGTACCCACATCTTTGTCAATAAAGTATTTTAGGGGTATTAAAAATACCCCTAAATTTATATTTAAAATTTTACTTTTTAACTTTAGCTGGAACTCTTCCACGTCCAACTTTATCTATGAATCTATTAATTCCATCGTCACCATCAAAAACTAAGTCTCCGCTTTTCCCAAATATATATATTTTTTCACCAGTGTCAATATCATAGTATTCAGAAACTCCTCCAGCAATAGGGTCATCAGAAGATCCAAGACCATATTCGCTTAAATCTAATTTTGCTTTAAATGCATAACGATCACCCATAAAGAAAATTACTGGATAACCATGATAAGTTGTTTTCTTCATATTTTTTACTGTACGGTCAAAAGAATAGTTCTACCGCTTTTTCTTATACAAAAAACAAAAGCAAGGGTTAATTTCCCCTGCTCTTTTGCTTTTATAAGAACAATTCCAAAACAAATACGACCGCGCAACAACTTACAGCCACTCCGAATAGGCTGACATTAAAATAAGCCAAAACTATTCCAATAACAAGTGCCGACAGTCCGGACCAAACGCTGTTAGTCGCCTCCAATATTGCGGGGAAAGTCATAACAGCGAGTGTCACATAAGGCACATAATAAAGAAATGAGCGAAGTGTCACATTAGTGATTTTCTTACGAATAAGCGTTAACGGTAAAACCCTTATTAAAAAGGTTACCAAAAACATTATTCCAATGTATATGTAAATATTATTCTCCATTGTCTTCCTCCTTTACAGGAAAAAGAATTGCCGCCGCAAGAGCAATTATAACCGTTAGAATTATAACGCGAATACCCGAAGACAAACTCGACAAAAACGGCAGTTTTGAAAAGGCAAAACTCAAGCACATTGAAACAGCAACTATTCCTGCAATAACAGGGCTTTTCTTGGCGGGCGGTATGATAATAGCCAGAAACATACCGTAAAGCCCCACACTTAAAGCGCTGACAAGACTTTGCGGCAGAATATTTCCAACAACAACGCCCAAAGCCGCTCCCGTTGCCCAACACGGAATAGAAACTGTCATAGCGCCGTATGTATACCACGGGTTAAGCATTCCCTTTACAGCCATTGATATTCCAAAAATCTCATCAGTAACATCAAAACCGATTATAACGCGATGCAAAATTGAAGTTTTGGGTGCGAGTTTTTGGCTCAAAGCACAAGACATAAGAAAATATCTTATATTAACCACAAAAATTGTGAGCGCCATATCAATATAAGGTGCACCTTCTTCTATAATTTTAAAGCCTGCATAGCCGCCTGCAGAAGCGTTTGTAAGGGCTGTTGCCAAAAAAGTCTGCAATGCTGTAAGCCCTGCGTTTTTAGCAACTATACCCAATGTAAATGCCACCGCAAAATAGCCGAGTGCTATTGGTATTCCGTCGCGCAGTCCCCTTTTATACCATAGTTTGTTTTCCAAATTTATCACCAAACACCATTTTAAGCCATTTGACCCCGCAAGTCAATATTTTTCACCGTTTCCCTTCAAAAACATAGTATATAATGAAGTTGTAAAACCCAACTTAAAAAATTTTTTAGGAGGCTATTCTATGGCAGACTTGAGAAACGGCTGTGCACCTTGCGGTGATTTTAAAGAAGCCGTTTGTATTGATGCTGGCAGAGTTTATGATTCTTGCTGTGACCGTGATTGCTTGGAGGATTTACGTTGCTTTTTTCTTCCCGAAACCCAAGCGCTAATAAACCACGCGGTAAGTGTAAGACTGCGCAGCGCAGAAGTACTTAATGTTTTTATAGACGTTGAACCTGTAAACTTCAACAAAGGTTTCTATTCCTGTGACCTGACATTCTTCTTTCTATTGTCATTCGACCTTTACACTTCTTCACGCGGTTGCCCGAAAGTGATAAACGGTATCGCTTCTTTTAACAAAAAGGTTATCCTTTTCGGCAGTGACGGTTGTGTTAAAACTTTCTCAAATGTTTTAGGCAACGAATGTACTCAAAACTCGAACGGTACATTAAGCGGTAATAATATGCCCAAATGTGTTGTAAGCACCGTTGACCCTGTACCGCTTTCGGCACGTATTTGCGAAATACGCGATTGTTATGACAGCGTTTGCTGTGTACCACAATGTGTCTGCGAAGCAATCGGCGGTAATGTTGTAACAGAACTTCAAAACGGCACCCCCACAATCTTTGTTACAATCGGTCTTTTTACCGTAATACAACTTATCCGCAATGTGCAAATGCTTATCCCTGTTTATGATTTTTGCATACCCGAAAAGCATTGCAAAAACTCAACCGACCATCCTTGCGACACATTCAGCAAAATTCAATTCCCTGTTGATGACTTTTTCCCACCCCGCCCTTGTAATATCGAAAACGGTCCTTCCTGCAGTTGCAGTGAAGAATTCGCAGACGAATAATAAATATAGGTCATTGCGACTGAACAATCTTGTGAATAGGCGTTTACCTCTTAATTGCTTTGCATTTGCTCGCAATGGCAAAAACCATTTACCAAAGATAATAAAAAAAGAGAGTCAAAATTTAAAAAATTTCGGCTCTCTTTCTACATAGGTTTAAAAAGGAAATCGGCGGTAAAATATCCTATAAGTACCAAAACTATTGCCAAAACGGTTAAAAGCATTGATTTAAAAAACAAACGTGTATTTCTTTTCATACCATCACCCAATCTATTTTGCCCTGTCGGAGAGATTTTATGACCGTTTCAATAAAACTGCAAAAAAATAAGCGGCACAAAAACACCCGCGAATACCTTTTCATATTCAATGACTGTGAATCTCTCACTTTGGGTATTCTGTTTTTATACCGTTTAAAAAATAGTTTTAAAAGCGCACTTTATAAAACAAATGAAGATTATCGGCTTATAATATCCTCCAGAACGTTTAAGCCCTGTTTTTTAACTTTAAATGAATTTTGTTTTCACACAAGCACTAATATTATTGAAACCGAATACACAAAGGAACACGGCAAAATTCTAATTGCGAAAAATGCCGTTAGAACCTTTGGGAAATATTTTTCTAAAGACTCTTAAGAAATTCCATTCTCTCTGCCATTTTATCGCCAAAGAGATAACTTCCCGCAACAAGTACGTCAACGCCCGCTTCTATTGCCAAGGGCGCAGTTTCGCCGTTGATACCGCCGTCAATTTCTATAAGGGTGTTATATCCCTTTTGGTCAATTTCCGTTCTCAAAGCCTTAACCTTTTGGAGTGACTCAGGCATAAACGACTGTCCGCCAAAGCCGGGCTCTACCGACATAACAAGCACCATATCACAAAGGGGTAGGAATTCAAAAATATCTTCTGCCTTTGTGCAGGGTTTAATTGTAAGACAAGATTTACAGCCGCACGCTCTTATCTCTTTCAAGGTTTCGGCAACATCGCTTCCCGCTTCAAAATGGAAGCCTAAAAAATCAGCCGATTTTGCAAATTCTTTAATATATCTGTGCGGACGGTCAATCATTAAATGAACATCAAGCGGAATATCAGTATTTGCTTTAACCTGTTTTAAAATTGGGTTAGCAAAAGAAATATTAGGCACAAACACACCGTCCATAATATCAAAATGGAGCATATCGGTTTTATTTTCTTCCAATTTACGAAGTTCTCTTTCAAGATTTATAAAATCCGCCGCTAAAAGCGATGGTGAAATTTTTATCGACATAATAATCCCCTTTTCTGCTTGTTATAATAATTTTATAATAGAACCAACATTTTGTCAACACAAAAGGCCTTGCAATGCAAAGCCTTTTTACTAACTCCTATTCTTTACTCATTCGGCTGTAAACACACCAACCAACCGCGCTTATAACCAATGTCACCGCAAAAACCACAATCGCAAAGGTGTATTTCTGTGTGCCCAAAAAACTTCCGCCAATAGTTGAAGTTATAACCGAAGGTATTCTTGCAAAAGTTGCTATTATGAAGAATTCTTTTGTTTTAATATCTGTAAGTCCCACAAAATAAGTAAGCAAATCTTTAGGTGTACCGGGTAAGAAAAACATCAGAAACACAATAACCGCCACTTTTTTTCGGTTTTGCAAAAATTTTGCAGATTTAATCTTTTCAAAAGTGAAAAACACTTCCACAAGTTTAATTCCAAACTTGCGAACAAGCCAAAAAACAAGCAGACTGCCAAGGATTATTCCCACAAGACAAAGCAGCGTGCCCTCAACTGCGCCAAAGGCATACCCCGCGCCGATTTCCAACGGCTCACCGGGAACAAAGGCTATGATTACCTGAAACATTACCATCAAAACATAGTAAATTTTACCCATAATACCGTTACTGTCAACCCAAGCGCGAAATTTTTCAGGCTCGGAAACAAGCTGCACCATAGGTTTGCCGACAAACCAGCCGACAACCGCACAAAACACTATAAACGCTATTATGGAGCACACGCTTAAAACCCTTTTGCTTTTTTCAGTAATCATAACCTATCCTGCTTTATTTATTATACATCGGGAACTCAACAGTTGCTTTAAAAAGGTCACCGTCGGTTTCTATTTTGATTTTTCCGCCCTGCAATTCAACAAGGCTCTTCGCAATTGACAACCCAAGCCCGCTTCCCTCGGTATTGCGCGACTTATCGCCGCGCACAAAGCGTTCCATCAGTTCTTCGTGAGAGATATTGAGTTCATATTTTGAAATGTTCCTAAAAGAAACAATCGCTTTGCCTTCACTTACAAAAGCGTCAATATAAGCCCGCGTACCGCTTTGCGAATACTTGCAAATATTACTCAAAAGATTTTGGAAAACCCGCCAGAGATGTCTTGCGTCTGCTCTTATAATAACATTTTCCTGCGATATTTTCAATAGTGGAATTACATTTGCAGTTTTAAGCCTTTCGTCAAACTCGCCAAGTGCCTGCGTAAGCAACACACCAACGTTGCATTTGTCAAAATTAACTGACAAATTACCTGTCGAAGCCTTTGAAGCCTCCACCAAATCTTCAATCAATTTTTTCAGTCTTGCTGAATGACGGTCAAGCACAGTTATATACTCTTTAGCAGTTTGGTTATCAATATCTTCCTTTTTAAGCAAATCAACATAATTTATAATCGAAGTCAGCGGAGTTTTAATATCGTGCGAAACATTAGTAATAAGTTCGGTCTTAAAGCGTTCACTGCGCATTTTTTCGTCAATCGCCGCCTGCATACCGTCACCGATACTGTTTAAATTCTCAGCAAAATCTTTAAAATCAAGTATCATATAATCGGTATTGATTTTATATTCAAGGTCGCCCGAAATAATCTTCTCTCCGCCCTTTTTAATACGCTGTAATGTAATTGCGACATACAAAACCGCAGCTACCAAAAGGAAATTGACGACTATAAAACCTAAAGTCAGCATCTCAACCTGATATAAATTAAACATAAAGAATATCGCTTCAAAAAACAGGATTACCGCTAATTCCAAAACCACACGCCACACAAGCGGTAATTTTTTCAGGTGATAAACCGTAAATTCAGCGCACTTTTTTGCACCGCGCCACAAGAATTTCAAAACCTTATAAATTACGGTATTTTTAAAAAGTGTTCCCGTTTTAACGCGGGTTGCAAAGCTCATTGTATAGCCGAGCAATAAGAAATACATCGCTGTACAACAAAAGAAAGCCCCAATCAATAACTCAAGTCCCTCGTAAAAGAAATCCGTTGTTGCGACAACCCCGAATACAATAGCCAGCACTACCACCGCCGTATAAATATCAAAGGGTATTTTATCAAGAGCATTGAGTTTAATATAACTGTAAGCATCCCTATGCCCTGCGCTGCAGTAAAGATAACACAAAAGTACAATAAATGCTATAAGCGAAAATATTGCAAAGAAAACCATAGCATAACGAAGTTTGTGCCCTGTAATAATAAGCTGGCGGATTACCGAAAATCTATCGGTTTTAGTCATTTCGTCGGCAACGTAAACGGTGTATATTCTGTCTTCGGTATAGTACTGCTCGGCGGTGACAATTTTTGCGCCGTCATAAGTGCTTATAATATCGTCGCCGTTTGCTTTTTCTATCGTGAAATAAAGGTTTGTATCTTCGTAGTAATACGGGATATTTTCCCGCTCTAAATCGTCATATCCCGCCAGCGAATAGCACTCGCTCATTGCCATATCACCAAGAATTTCTCTCTCTAAATTTTCGGCAGAATTGAAATAAAAATCGAAATACCCCATAAAAGCAACCGCAACGGTTGACAAAACCAAAATAAGCGCCATCACATAAGAAAGTATAACCGCCGTTATTTTCATTGGCAAACTGCATTTCAAATTTTTCATATCCGACTCCCCTTTTCCATTTTATATCCGTGCGCCCATACAACCTTTAAGTAACGCGGTTCAGCAGGGTTTATTTCTATCTTTTCGCGCAAGTGTCTTATATGTACCGCAACGGTGCTTTCGTTTCCGATGGGTTCTTCGTCCCAAACCTTGCGGTAGATTTCTTTAGGGCTCAACACTGTGCCCGCATTTTCCATCAAAAGCCTTAAAATATCGAATTCCAACCGAGTAAGCGTTACACTCTCGCCGTCTACCAAAACCTCCTTAGAGGCGTTATTTAACTCAATATTACCTACAACAAGAGTTTCCTGCCTTTGATTACCGCCAAGCTGCATATATCGGCGCAATTGCGAGCGTACACGCGCCAGAACTTCAACAGGGTTAAAGGGTTTTGTAACATAATCGTCCGCACCGACATTAAGTCCTAAAATCTTGTCGGTATCTTCGCCTTTAGCAGAAAGAAAAATCACAGGCACATTCGACTTTTCACGAAGCCTTGCCGTAGCGGTAACGCCGTCACAAATCGGCATCATTATATCCATCAGTACCAAGTGAATTTCATTGTTATCAATAACTTCAAGCGCTTCTTCGCCATTGTAGGCTTTAAAAATATTGTAGCCCTCGGTTTTAAGATAAATCTCAAGCGCCGCCACAATATCCTTCTCGTCATCACAAATCAAAATGTTATACATTCTCTCACCTCAAGAATATTGTAACACTTCTTTGTTTAAGAAAAAAGTGGGAAAATTATTAAGTTTTTATTAAGATTGCATTTTGGAAAGAAAAATGGTATTATTGATATATACAAAAAGCCCTCCTTGTGTAAAGGAGGGGGGACCGTTTGCGGTGGGAGGATTGTAAAAGTTGAAAATTCAGTCATATTTTGACAATCCCTCAGTCAACTGCGTTGACAGCTCCCTTTACACAAGGGAGCCTTATTTGATATCAATTCCAATTTAAAGGAGTTTTATATGAAACTTGAAGTTTTACAATCCTGCCCACAGGTTATAAGAGATTTCCTGACCTACAGCGAAACTATCAAGGGTAAATCTTCCCTTTCGGTTGAAGGTTATTATTTAGACCTTCAAACCTTTTTCCGCTATCTTTTGTTTGTACGCGGTCTTGTAGACGGTAAGGCAGAGTTTGAAGAAATTGATATAAGCACGGTTGATATAAACCTAATAAAAACGGTCACTATTTCCGACCTTTACGCTTACCTTGTTTTTTGCAAAAATCAGCGTGGCAACAACGCGGCTACCCGTGCGCGCAAAACTTCAACCCTTAGAATATTTTTCAGATACCTTTGCGAACAAACCCACCAGTTAGACTCTAACCCTGCTTTAATGCTTGAATCCCCAAAAGTTAAGCAATCACTTCCAAAACATTTAACCCTTGAAGATTCGTTAGAACTTTTAAGTGCGGTAGATGGACCCAACCAAAAGCGAGATTATTGTATTTTAACACTATTTTTAAACTGCGGACTTCGTCTTGCCGAGCTTTGCTCATTAAATGTTGGTGATATCAAGCCCGACGGCACAATGACCGTCACAGGTAAAGGTAATAAAGAAAGGCTTGTTTATTTAAACGAAGCCTGTCAGCGCGCGGTACAGGAATACTTGGCAGTAAGACCAACCGAAGATATAGGCTTTGCCGACCGCAATGCTTTGTTTATTAGCCGTAACCACCGCCGAATCAGTAACAAAACTGTTCAGCATATTGTTAAAACCTATCTCGAAAAAGCGGGACTTGGCGGACAAGGCTTTTCCACCCACAAATTACGCCACACCGCCGCGACGCTAATGTATCAGCACGGGCAGGTGGACATTCGAGTGCTTAAGGATATTTTAGGTCACTCAAACCTTGGCACAACCCAAATTTACACCCATGTTTCAGACAGCCAGATTAAAAACGCGGTTGATGCCAACCCACTCAGTAATGTGAAGAATAAAAAATAATCTTTTTCAATTTACATTACATAATGTCATTGCGAGCAACAATGTGACGAAGCAATCTCATAAAAATTTTACGGCAAGATTGCCGCGCTAACGCTCGCAATGACAAGGTTAATTAACCTATCTGCAGGGGTTGATGCCCACATCAACTCGTCAGAAAAACCGCTTGTTTCGACAAGTCGGTTTTTCAA
>CAYQFW010000029.1:4123-9264 GCA_964416955.1 uncultured Ruminococcus sp. | reverse complement strand
CTTGACTTTATTGACGAAGTTATTGCAATCATCCGCGCAAGTAAGGGTATTCCTGAAAGTAAGGAAGCTTTGATGGAACGCTTTAACCTTGATGATATTCAGGCTACTGCTATTGTTCAGATGCAGTTAGGTAAGCTTGCAGGTCTTGAAAAACAAAAAATTCTTGACGAATTACAGGAAAAACTCGATTTCATTAAGGAATGTGAGGCAATTCTTGGTTCTCGTGAGCGTATACTTGATATTGTTAAGACAGAAGCCTTAAATCTTCGCGATAAATTCTCAGACGACCGCCGTACCGACATTACCGACGTTGCGGGTGAAGTTGACATTGAAGACCTTATTCCCGAAGAAGAATGTGTTATTACCAAGACCGAAAACGGTTATATCAAGCGTGTTCCTGTCAGTGAATACAGCGTACAAAACCGCGGAGGCAAGGGTATTAAGGGTATGAATACTCGTGAAGACGATATTGTTCAGAATATGTTTGTATGTTCTTCACATGACAGCATTATGATGTTTACAAACCTTGGCCGTGTTTATAGAATCAAGGCTTATGAAATTCCTGAAGGAAGCCGTCAAAGTAAGGGACTTAGTGTTGTAAACGTTATTCCGCTTATGCCTGAAGAAAAGATTATGACAATTCTTCCCTGTACTGTTAAGGACGACAACGAGCGTTATTTGTGTATGGTAACCGAAAAGGGTATTATTAAGCGTACCCGACTTTCTGAGTTTAAGCACACAAGAAAGACAGGTATTATTGCGCTTTCTATAGATGAAGGTGATGAACTTAAATTTGTTCGTCTTACAGGCGGAGAAGATAATCTTCTTATTGCAACACGCAAGGGATTTGCTATTCAGTTCAGAGAGAGTGATGTTCGTACAATGGGCAGAACCGCGCGCGGCGTAAAGGCGATTACTATGCGTGAGGGCGATACCGTTGTGGATATGGCTATCTGTGACGAAAACACCCGTGTACTCACAATTACCGAAACAGGTTTTGGTAGAATTAGCAATATTTCTGATTATCGCTTGCAGTCACGTGGCGGTAAAGGTATTAAAAACTACCGTACCGATAAATACGGCGAGGTTGCCGCAGTGCTTCCTGTAATGGAAGATACCGACATTATTATGATTGCTGACGACGGTATTATTATCCGTATCTTTGCAGATGATATTTCGGAATTTGCGCGTCCTGCAAAGGGTGTAAGAGTCATGAGAACCACCAACTCAAACGGCGATACGGTACGCAAAATTTTGTCGGTTGGTATGGCAGAACATGACGAGGCGGAAGTTAACGACAAACCTGAAGAGGCAGATGCAGAATCCGGTCTTGTTGAAAACGAAGCAGAAGAAATTAAAATTGGGGAAGAAAACGAAGAATAAGCGGAAATTTTTGAAAATGGAGATTATTTAATTTATGAATCAGAATTTTGATTATAATACCCCACCATTAGAAAATTCATCACCGCAACAAAGATATGTAACGTATGTTCCTTATGGGCTTACGCCTGAAGAATTTGAGGAACGCCGTGAGATAAAAAAGGTTGCCAACACAATAGGAATTGCTTTTCTTATTGTGTTGGCAATAAGTGCCAGTTTCATTTATATTTTAAAATTCTTTTTTTCTGTTTTTAATATAACGGTTTCTTATGATGTGGTTACAGACCCTGCTTTTTTGCAGATTTTACAAGTCGTTTTGTCTGTTTTGTTATTCACCTTTCCTTTTGTTTTGCTTTTTAAATCAAGAGGGTACAGAATATCAAGTCTTATCCGTTTCAAGAAACCAAAGAAAAAGGACCTTTTGCCATATTTCTTGCTTGGAATATCTTTTTGCGCTTTTGCTAATATGACTGTAAGTTTTCTTGGCGCGTTTTTCTCGGCTTTCGGTATGAATTACGAGGTTCCGTATGGAGAAAACCCGTCCGGAATTTTAGGTTTTATGTTAACCGTTATTGCAACGGCCGTAATACCTGCTTTGGTTGAAGAATTTGCTTGCAGAGGAATTATTTTAGGTTCTTTACGCAAATTCGGTGACGGATTTGCTATTATGACCACAGCAATTGTTTTTGGTATTATGCACGGAAATTTTCAGCAGATGCCTTTTGCTTTTTTGACAGGTCTTGTTTTGGGATTTATTACAGTTAAAACAAAATCAATTTGGATTGCGGTTGCGGTTCATTTCTTTAATAATTTTATTTCGGTTGTTCTTGACTATCTCTTTAAAGATTTAAGTTTGCAAAGTCAGAACATTATCTACGGAATATATCTTGTAATTTGTTTGGTTTTAGGTTTTGTTGCGGTTTATCTTCTTAAGGATAATAAAAAAGCCTATAAACTAAAGAAGATAAAAACAAATTCTTCTGATAAAAAACTTTATAAGTGGTTTTTCTCGAGTGCCACAGTTGTTATTTTTATAATAATTTGTTTGATTGACTCTTTGGCATATTTTCAAACAACTTAAAATTTAAGGGGAGATATTATGTTTGATTTTAGTTCAGTTTTGGCTTATTTAAGCGGTTTTTGGTTTAGTTGGATAATCTCAATTGGTACGTATTTATTAACTGCTATCGGCATTTATAAAATGGGTAAGAATTTGGGATTTTCTAACGCATGGCTTTCTTTTGTACCGTTTGCAAATATTTATGCCTTTGGCAGAATTGCTGAAAAATACATAAAACTTGACGGCAGACCTTCGGCGAAATTTAGCAAAATACTTTTAGCCCTTTATATTATAATGTGTGTGTTGGCAGTAGTTTTAATAATTTTTATTTTGGTGTTTATTATAATTGAATCAATTGCTGACCCAACAATTGATGCTTTTTTAAGTAGCGATGCGGTTTCGGCTTCGGTTGGAGTTACCTTTATTCTACCGCTGATTTTATTGATGCTTGGTATTTTGGGCGTTTGCACAGCTTATGTGGTTATTTATTATATTGCCCTTTGGCGCATATTTGCAATCTATGACGGTGACAATGCGACACTTTATTTGGTGCTTTCAATATTCTTTAGTTTTTTGGCACCGATATTCTTGTTTGTGTTGAGAAACCGCCAGCCAAATATTATGGGTTGGCAACAATCTGAAAATGTTACGTAAACTAAAAAGC
Source organism: uncultured Ruminococcus sp. (assembly GCA_964416955.1). Lineage (GTDB taxonomy): Bacteria > Bacillota > Clostridia > Oscillospirales > Acutalibacteraceae > UBA737. The sequence continues at coordinate 6,160 of CAYQFW010000029.1, read as the reverse complement.
CATTACAAACAGTAATTTTGTTGTGATGGCTTTTTATACAGGTGAATTATGGATAAAAAATTTATGTTTTTGGCTTTGGAAGAAGCCAAAAAAGCAGCAACCGAGGGTGAAGTTCCCGTTGGCGCCGTTATTGTTAAAGACGGCGAAGTGATATCTTACGGTCATAATAAGCGAGAGCAAAAACAAAACGCTTTATCCCACGCTGAAATCGAGGCGATAAATTCTGCTTGCAAAAAACTCCGCAGTTGGCGATTAGATGGGTGTGAGCTATATGTAACGCTCGAACCCTGCCCTATGTGTACGGGTGCGATTATAAACGCGAGAATAAAAACCGTAATTTTTGGCGCGTTCGACAAAAACGCAGGTTGTATGGATAGCGTAATAAATTTGTGTGATTATCCGTTAGGTCACAAGGTGGAAGTTTACGCGGGTATTTGCGAAGACGAATGCCAAAAAGTTTTACAGGAATTTTTCAAGAATTTAAGGTAAAAGCAACCGATTTTTCGGTTGCTTTTTTGCTCTTTTTCAGCCAATAGAAAATTGTGGTTGTGATGGGGAGTACTGTGCAGACAAATTCAATCGCCCAAAACACAAAATATGGTGTTTTTATGCATTTTCAAGCCAAATTATAGGGGTTTTAGCGCAAAAAATCTTCCCTTTTTACGATTTTTAGTCCAAAAATCAGAACGAGATATCCACTACAGGAAATCAGGCAAAAAAGTATGGTGTATGGAAGAATTGAGATACCATTTATCTGTGACAGTAAAAATCTGCAAAAAAGTGTTACGGTAAGGGCGGCGGCGGTCGGCATAAAAACCGATTTCATAACGTTGATTTTTGCACCGCTTATTTTTATAAGTCTTCCGACATTTAAAAAGCAGGTTAAAAAATTTGAAAAGTACATTATAAGAATAAATCCCGTAAGCCCCATTTTCGGTAAGAGAAGCAAAATTAAAATTATTCGAATTGAAGAATCGGATATCGCGGTTCGAAAGGAAAAGGTTTGTTGGTCAAGACCTTTTAAAATTCCGTCGCAAATACTGTCAAGGTACATAAGCGGAACTATCGGCGATAAGGCTTTGAGTAAAAATCCGACGTTCTGGTCTTTATAGATAAGTGTTCCGATTTCGTTTCCGGCGGTGAAAAACACCGCGCCGAAAAGTAAGCCCACAAGGGTTGTCATCTTAAATATACGCTCGCAAGCACTTTTAACAATGTAATGCTGTTTTCTTGCAACAGCTTCGGAAATTTCGGGTATTAAAAGGGTGGAAACAGCGTTCAAAATTGCCGATGGGAAGAAAAGTAAAGGTAACGCCATACCCTTTATCGCGCCGAATTGCGATAGTGCGCTTTCGGAGTTTTGCGGAAATTTTGCAAGATTTTTCGGAACTAATATGTTTTCGGCGGTTCGAAGAAGTGAATTTAAGTATCTGCCCGAAGTTATCGGAACCGAAATATGTAAAATTTGCTTTACTATTGAATTTGGTGGGTACGCCCTGCCCGAAAGGGAGTTAAGGTTTTTCTTGTCGGCTAAGTACTGCAGATAAAGTACAGCGCAGGCTAAAATTTCCGCAGCCGCGTCACCTAAAATTACCGCAAAACAACAAGCTGACAGCCCGCTTTGCCCGAATTTGCTTATAAGGGCAAAGATTATTATAATTCTAACCGCTTGCTCAAAAATTTGAGACAAAGCGTTAGGGGTGACTTTGCGACGAGCAATAAAATATCCGCGAAGACAAGAAGTCACACCAATAAAGGGGAGCGACAAGGGTAAAATTTTAAGTGCTGGGACAGTTCTCGTATCTTCTAAAATTGTATTGCCTATAAAATTTGCACCAAAAAACAGTATTATAACCGAAAATACTGCAATTATCAGGGAAATTTCTATTGCACGCCGAAGTATTTTCAAGGTGCCTTTTTTACTTCCAAGCGCTAATTCTTCGGCAACAAGGCGGGTAACGGCGGTTGAAGTTCCGCTTATAGCGAAGGTTGAAGCCAAAACATAAACCGAAAATACAAGCTGATAAAGTCCCATAC
>CAYQFW010000029.1:0-4113 GCA_964416955.1 uncultured Ruminococcus sp. | reverse complement strand
CTTAGCCAGCCAGACCTTGAAAATTATGCCGATAAACCGCAAAAGTAGGGAAGATGCCGTTAAAATCATAGCGTTTTTGATAAAAATAGTTTTTTTCAAATCGTTCATTCCTTTATATCACTTACTTAATTGTATGAAAAAAACTAATCACTATTGCAGAAAATAATAAAAAGATATATAATAAGGATAAAAGGGAAGTGAAAAGATGAATTCTCCGTTGGCAGATGCATTAAGACCAAAAAGAATAGAAGACGTTGCAGGTCAGCGCCACCTTCTTAGCGAGGGTAAAATCCTGCGCAAGATAATTGATTCGGGCAATATCCCAAATTTGATATTTTACGGTCCGTCGGGAGTGGGCAAAACCACGGTTGCTAATATAATTGCAAATACAAGCGGTAAAAAGTTGTGTTATCTGAATGCTACCACCGCCTCCACAGCGGATATCAAAGATATTGTGAATCAAATCGGTACAATTGATACTGTGAACGGAATTTTACTCTATCTTGACGAAATTCAGTATTTTAATAAAAAGCAACAACAAATTTTGCTTTCATATATCGAAAATGGTGATATAACACTTATTGCATCAACTACCGAAAATCCGTATTTTTATGTTTATAATGCTATTTTAAGCCGTTCGACCGTTTTCGAGTTTAAACCGCTAAATAAAAATGATATAATTTCGGTTATAAACAGGGGAATTAAGGAAATTTCGGCTCAAGAAAAAACCGAAGTTAAAGTTTCACAAGCAGAAATTGAAAAAATGGCAACGGCCGCTAACGGCGATGTCCGCAGAGCGCTTAATGTTCTGGAACTGTGCATTGTAACAGCAAGTACAGGGGATAGCATAAATATTGAAGAACAGACGGTTGAAGAGATTTTGGCTTCAAACGCTGTCAGGTACGACCGCGACGGCGACGGGCATTATGATATTATTTCGGCTTACCAAAAATCAATGCGCGGGTCTGACCCCGATGCCGCAATTTACTATCTTGGTAGGCTTTTGGCGGCAGGTGATTTGCCCAGCGCTTGCAGAAGACTGCTTGTTTGTGCAAATGAAGATGTAGGACTTGCTTATCCACAGATAATTCCGATTGTGAAGGCGGCGGTTGATACTGCGCTGATGGTTGGTCTTCCAGAGGCGCGTTTGCCTTTGGCAAATGCTGTAATTCTTGTGGCGACTTCGCCAAAATCCAACTCCGCGCATGATGCGATATCCGCCGCGATGGAGGATATCGAAAAAGGTTTGGGCGGAGAAATACCGCGCCATCTCCAAAACAAACATTTTGACGGTGAAGATGCAGAGATTAAAGGTCAGCATTATCTTTATCCGCACACATATCAAAATCATTATGTAAACCAACAATATTTACCTGATGATATCAAGGATAAAAAGTATTATATCTTTGGTAATAACAAGACAGAAAGGCTTTGTAAAGAGTATTGGAATAAAATAAAGGGGGAATAAAGTGGAACGTAGAACTTTACCTAAAAGGACCTTGTTGCTTTGGCAAATTCGTGTTGTTATGTTAACCGCTTTGTTGGTTTTGTTTTGTTTGCGTTATAGTCGGGTTCTATATTTTTTAACTTTTGTGGCTTTGGGCATTGCAGTTTTTTGTCTTATTGCGGTTGTGTGGTATTTTCCCACCTTTTTCAAAAGTTATGAATTTTTATTTAAAAACGAAGCGATTATAATAAATTATGGTGTTTTTATAAAGGTTAGTCACATTATGCCATATACTCGCCTTATATACGCGCAAAGTTTTTCCACTCCGCTTGCAAGCGCTTTTGGGGTTACGGCAGTATCTTTAAAAGCGGCGCGAAGTCGGGTTATAATTCCCGAAATAAAAAACTTGGATGCGAGATATGTTATTGATTCCCTTACAGGCGAGGTGGATTATGAAGAAGATATTTAAGGCGCATCCGCTCATGATATTTGGCTTTTTAAAGCCAACCCTGCTAATCTTGTTTTTGCCTGTTATAAAAGGTGCGGTTCAGTATTTGACCGAGCGCAACTTTGAAGGTGTCATGGGATTGTTTATATTTGTTTTGTGTGCAATTTTAGGAGTTGCGGTTTTGAGGTGGCGCTCTTACACACTGGTTTGTAATGAGCGTGACAAAGTTGTCACAATCAAATACGGTGTTTTTTTCAGAAGAGTTGCTAAAATTGATATTACTAAACTTTCTTCGGTTCAGACTACTCAAAATCCGATAGATTTTATATTTCGAGCAGTAACGTTTAAAATTAACACCGAAGCAGGCACACATAACCGCACCGACTTTGAGTTTAAGTTGAGTGTGAAAAACAGTAAAGAGGTTTCGGCATTACTTTACGGTAGCGGTGAACCTAAAGCGGTGAAGTATTCGGCGCTGAAAGTAGCAATATTGGCGGCAACCACATCTTCTGCTTTTACAGGTATGCTTGTTGCGGTTCCGCTTATAAATCGCGCGGGTAATTTGCTTGGAATTGGTCTTAGCGATATGTTGCTCAATGAAATCAACAATATCAGCAGCAAAATTGAAACCTATTTTCCTCCTATAATTAACACAATAACCCTGATCGTTCTCATCGCATATTTTATTTCGTTTATTTATTCTTTTTTTAAGTATATAAATTTTAAACTTTTTTTGGAGAAAGATAAACTTGAAGTCCGTTCAGGGCTAATTGTGAGAACAAGAACTTCTTTTAGAAAATCCGCCATAAACGATATAAAGGTTGAGCAAACCCTTTTAATGCAACTGTTGCGCAGATATGCTTTAAAGGTGAGCGTTGGCGGTTATGGAGATACTAAAAGTGAGTCGGAGGTTATAATTCCGCTTGGCGCGAATAAGGAAATCAAGAACAAACTTTCAGAGTATTTTCCTTTCTTTGTGCCTGACGAAAAGGGAATCCGACCTACGAGAAACCGTCTTACTCAAAGCAGATATCTGTTTTTGCCGGCAATATATTTTCTGGCGATTATTGGAATTTCGATATGGTTTGTATTGATTTTTGAAGATTTGACTCGCTTTATATTGTTTTTAACACTTGTCGCAGGAATGATGATTGTCGGATATGCATATATGGGGCTGTTTCAATATAACAAGTCGATGATATCCTTTGGTGACAATATTTTTGCACGAAGCAATCGCGGTTACAGAACGTACGAGATGTATTGCCCAAAAGAAAATGTAGGAGAAATCAGAATTGTTCGCTTTTTGCCTGATTTGTGGTACAACACCTGTCGCGTACGGGTGTTGGTCAGAAGCGAACACGCGGATAACATTCGCGTTAAGCACCTTGATTACGACGTGGTAAAAAACGCGGCATACAAATGTTTCGATATTGAATAAACAGTCATAAGTTACACAAAATACTAAAAATGTTTCACGTGAAACAACAGGGGTGTAACTTATGACTTTGTTTTTAGAGTGCCTGAAGGCTTTTTTTGTAGGTGGGGCAATTTGTTTGGTGGGGCAGTTGTTGATTGATTGTACCAAACTGACCCCTGCGAGAATTTTGGTTTCGTTTGTTGTTTCGGGAGTTGTGCTTACTGCAACGGGTGTTTATGAACCTCTGGTGGAATTTGCAGGCGCAGGCGCTACGGTGCCGCTTACGGGTTTTGGCTACAGCCTTGCTAAAGGGGTGAGAGCCGCCGTTACTGAGCATGGACTGATAGGTGCACTGATGGGCGGACTTGAAGCCACAGCCGCAGGCATTGCCGCTTCGGTTTTATTTGGCTTTATTGCTGCATTGCTTGTAAAACCCGACGATAAAAGTTAGCCGAAAGAAATTCTTTTGGCTAACTTTTTGTTTACAAGCGACGCGGTGTTTGGTATAATAAACAAGTAAAATATGTTTCACGTGAAACAAAAGGAGATATATGATGGGAAAAATCATATCTATTGTTAATCAAAAGGGCGGCGTTGGAAAGACCACAACTTCGGTGAATCTCTCTGCCGCCATAGGAATAGCAGGCAAAAAGGTGCTTCTTGTTGATGCTGACCCGCAAGGTAATACTACAAGCGGTTACGGTATAAATAAAAAGGAAGTTCGCGTTTCGTCCTACGAATTGCTTGTAGGCAAGGGAAAAACTGAGGAAGCGATTATAAAAACCGAATATAAAAATGTTG
>CAYQFW010000028.1:0-9489 GCA_964416955.1 uncultured Ruminococcus sp. | reverse complement strand
TACAAGGCAAAAAAGCGCACTTAAATGGAAAGTTTTTAATATCCGTAAAATTTATGATATTATTCGTCCCAGTGAATTTCTGCACCTTTTTCGAATTTTGGGAATTTCTCGCGAAGTTCTGCTTCATTTTTAGCAAATCTTTGGTCGCGGGCTTCGGCTTCCAAATCGTCCTGAAGTCCCTGAAGACAAGGCTCTAAGGTACGGTAGGAAGATTTTACATAAAGCACAGTACCCGAAGCGTGAATTTTTTCCTTTTGGTCGGGGGTTGTGTTCCAGTTGATAATCTGACGGGCAGGGCAGTCGAGCTTGTTGTCAGTAAAGTAGGCGTCGGTAATAATCATAGCATAACTCTGACCGCCTGTTGAAGCGCGGATACAACCTTCAATACCGCGGATACCGCCGTCAAAAGTTCGAGTACCCCAACCCATACTTGTAAAGCGCATAATGTTTTTAGACATTATAAAGTTATCAAGCACAGATTTATCCTTGTCGAAGAATTCAATATCGCAGTTGTTGTACTCGAAAAGGTTTTCGGTATAGGTAAAGTCTTTATAAATTGTACCGCTTTGGTTACCTTGCCAGGTAAGAGCGGAGTCATAGGTTTGGTAGAACCAGTTGTTTTTTACAAGGAATCCGTCAACACAAAGGTTGGGAAGACCGCCCCAAACCTCTAAAGCGTTACCGTAGCGAAGTCTGCCCTTTTCCTTGCCGTACCACTTGCCGCCCAAGAAACCGAATTCGCAGTTGGTAATTTGAATATTTCCCTTGGGGTCGGGCGAAGAAATAGCAAAACCGCTTGAATATTTAAAGCAGATATTATCAATTGTAACGTCGCGGTTGCCTTTCATTTGGAAAATGGTACAAGCGTTCATTATTTCGATTGAGTGGTAAACTTCATTCGGTTTACCTTCATTACAATAAAGATAGAACTTTTTATTTTCAAAATCATTGGTGTAGTCGCCGTTATCGGTCAAAGCGTCAATACCTGCAAACTTCTGAACACCCATAATTTTACTGTAGTCAATGATTAGGCCGCCCGCATAAACATAAGGGAAGTCGATTTCCCATACGTTAGGTTTTACTTCACGCCAGGTGTCGTTTTCGGCATATTCTTCGGGTGAACCGTAGAAAGCGGGTTTAAGTCCTTCGCCGTAAGAACCGTATGTAATGCCGTCAACAAGACCGTAGGTACGGGTGTAACGGAAAATATCGCCGCGTTTAAAGAGTACGGCGTCACCGTCTTTAAGGTGTAATGCTTCCAATGCTTCAAGAGAAGATTTTGGTGCTTCGGGGGAGAGACCGTCGTTATTGTCGTCACCGTCTACTGAAAAATAGTATTTTGTGCCTTTAATTTCATAAAGTTCTTCGGTGTTGGGGGTGTTTAGAATTTTAGCGCGCATCTCGTCGGCTTCTTTTTCAAGGTAGCCTTCGGCTGTGTTGCTGTAGTTGGCACGAAGTTTTGCGAGAGCTAAGTTATTGGTTCTTTCAACGTTCACTACATTTGGATTTTTCATTTTGTCACCTCGCAATTATTTATTTTCTTCATCCCAGCGGATGTCAGCGCCTTTTTCGAAAATTTCAAAGCCTTCTATAAGTTCTTCCTTGTTACAAGCAAAGCGGCGGTCATAGGGCTGACCCTCTTCAGTTTGAAGACCTTGTAAACAAGGTTTTAATGTTCGGTATTCGCTCTTGATGTAAAGTCTGGTTCCCGAAGCGTGAATGCGTTCGAGTTGCCAAGGACAAACGTTCCAGTTCATAGTTTGTCTTGCGGGGCAGTCCATAAGGTTGTTGGTAAAATAAGCGCTTTTAACATCGAGGACTCTGCCACCACCGCCTGTCACGGCGCGTACACAACCTTCGATGCCGCGGTAACCGCCGTCGTTGGTGCGACTGCCCCAACCCATACTTGTAAATCTCATAATATTGTCTTCCATACGGAAGTTTTCAAGTGGGAAGTTGTTGCTTGCAAAGAATTCGATATCGGCGTTGTTGTATTCAAAAAAGTTTTAGCGGTAGGTGATATTTATATACTCAATGCCCGATGCACCGAATTTACCTGTAGAACCCTGCCAGGTAAGAGCGCTGTCATAGGTCTGGTAGAACCAACAGTTTTCTACGAGTGTATCCTTAGCGCCAGCCCAGAATTCAATGGCATTACCAAAACGAACACGTCCGCCCGGTTTTAAGCCTACCCATAAGCCACCCAAATATCCCATTTCACAGTTGGTGATTTTGATATTACCCTGTGTGTCGGGGGCGGAAATAGCAAAACCTGCTGAATATTTCATACAAAGGTTATCAACAACAACATCCTTGTTGTCGCGCATCATTATGAGTGAAGCCGAGGGCATAATTTCGATATCGTGCCAAACTTCGTTTGGTCTGCCTTCGCTGTATAAATAGAATTTTTTGGCGTCAAGGTCGTGGAAATAGTCGCCATTGTCACGCATACCATCGAATTTTGTATCCCATTTCTGAACACCGGCAATCATACCGTAGTCGAGAATACAGCCGCTCGCATATTCATAAGGAAAATCAATTCCCCAAATATTTGGCTTCACTTCGCGCCAGGTATCATTTTCGGCATAGTTTTCAGGTGAACCGTAAATCGCGGGCTTCATACCTTTACCGTATGAGCCGTAAGTTATACCGCTTACAATATTTATAATTCTTTTAAAACGGAAAATGCTACCGCGTTCAAAAAGTATGGCATCACCTTTTTTAAGCTCAAGCTTTTCTATAGCATCAAGTGACCTTATTGCCTTTTCGGGAGATAAACCGTCGTTCTCATCATCACCGTTTGCCGACACATAGTACTTAGTACCTTTTATTTCGTAAAGAGTTTCGGTATTGGGCGCGTTCAGTATCTTGGCGCGCAAAGCATCAGCTTCTTCTTCACAATAACCTGTTGCCATTTTTCCATAGCTTGCGCGAAGTTTCGCAAGGGAAATTTCATTTGTGTTTTCAATGTTAATAACGTTTGGATTTTTCATAATATATCATTCCTTTCGGATTTTTAGAACTATTCACCGTCCCAATAGATTTGGGCGTTTTCTTCAAAGATGGGGAACATTTCTATAAGTTCTTGTTTGGTTGTTGCAAATCTGCGGTCATAACCGTCGCCCGCCTTTTCCTGTAAACCTTGCAGACAAGCATCTAATGTACGGTATTCGCTGTTGATATAAAGTTTTGTGTTAGAAGTATGAATATATTGTTTTTGTTCAGGGTCAAGATTCCAGTTTATAATCTGCCTTGCAGGGCAGTCGAGTATATTATTCAGAAAATATACGCTTTTGATGTCAATGGCCTTTGCATCGGTACCTCTTGTGCCTGTTACCGCACGGATACAGCCTTCAATACCGCGAATACCGCCGTCGTTTGTTCGGGTACCCCAACCCATACTTGTAAAGCGCATAATGTTGTTCTCTATGCGGAAGTTTTCTACTTCTGAACCGTTGCGGTCAAAAAATTCAATATCAGCGTTGTTATATTCAAAAAGGTTTTCTGAAAGGAAAATGTTTTTGTAAGTGCCGCCCGCGTTGCCTTGCCAAGAAAAAGCACTATCATATATCTGATAAATCCAGTTGTTTTTTACAGTTACATCTTGGGCACCATTCCAAAATTCAATGGCATTGCCGTAACGCAGTTTATGATCTTCGCCCACCCATTTTCCGCCTATAAAGCCTATTTCGCAGTTGGTGATGTAAAGGTTTCTATGCGGTGTAACACCATGAATCGCAAAACCTGATGAATATTTAAGGCAAAGGTTATCTATAACAATTTCATAACATGAATTAGGCAGTTTGATAAGGGTGAAGGAAGGCATAATTTCTATGTCTTCATAAACGTCGCAAGGGTTTCCTTCGTCGCAGTAAAGATAGAAAATATTATTATCGGTATCGTGAAAGTAATCGCCGTTGGTTATAAGTGTTTTAATACCTTCATACTTATTTACTCCGATAATTTCGCTGTGGTTTATTACAACGCCGCTGGCTTCAGGGTAATTAAAGGAAATTTTCCAGATATTTTCTTTTGCAAGTTCCCAGTTATCACTTTCGGCATAGTTTTCGGGTGAACCATAAATTTTGGGCTTTGTGCCATTGCCGTATGAACCGTATATAACATTATTCGTAACATTGATACTTTCGCCAAATCGGAAAGTATCACCGCGTTTGAAAAGAACGGCATCACCGTCTACCATATAAATCTCGCTTAGTCTTTGGAGTGACTTTATGGGCGTTTCGGGGGTGAGACCGTCGTTATTATCATCACCAGAAGCGGAAATATAGTATTTAGTCCCCGTTATTTCGTAATATTCTTCAGTGTTTTTTGCATTTAAAATGTTTTCGCGCAGTTCATCAGCTTCTTTTTCGCAGTATCCCGTGGCTTGATTGCTTTTGTTTGCACGAAGTTTTGCTACCGAAGATTCGGTTGAAATATCAATATTGGAATCGGTACTTGCTATTTTGGGTATAAATATGCAAGCTGAAATAATTGCTAATAAAACGATAATTGTTAAGCCTGATTTTAAGGGTGAGAATTTTTTGGCGTTCATAATGTGTAATATTTCCTTTGTTATTCTTTACCGTCCCAATAAATTTCTGCGCCGTCTTCAAATAGGGGGAACATTTCCACGAGTTCTTCATAGGTTTCAGCGAAACGGCGGTCACGTTGCTGTGTTTCAAGGTTTTCGTGAAGCCCTTGCAGGCAGGTCTTTAAAGTTCGGTATTCGGATTTAATATAAAGCTTGGTGCCTGAGGCATGGATTTTTTCTCTCTGATTTGGGGTTATCGCCCAGTTGATAATTTGACGCGCTGGGCAATCAATTTTATTGTCTTTAAAATAAACATCTTTTAATGCCATTTCGTAAATTTTTGAACCGGTTATAGCGCGTATACAACCCTCTATTCCGCGCACACCGCCGTCATGAGTGCGGGTTCCCCAACCCATACTTGTAAAGCGCATAATGTTATTTGCCATAACAAAATTTTCCAACGGCGCGGTTCTGTCGAAAAACTCTATGTCGCAGTTGTTATATTCAAAAAGATTCCCTGAAAAACTAATATTTTTGTATGTCACAGACTCAATATTACCCTGCCAAGTAATTGCGCTGTCATAGGTTTGGTAGAACCAGTTGTTTTCAATTTTTACATCATTCGCGCCACACCAGAATTCAACGGCATTGCCGTATCTTGAGTTGGTGGTTTTTCCGCCAAAAAACTTACCGCCAAGGAAACCAAATTCACAGTTTGTGATATTTAAATTATTGTGGAAGCGTGTCATAGAAATTGCAAACCCGCTTGAATATTTAATGCAAAGGTTATCAATTGTTAAATCGTGTCCGCCTGTTATGTGGAACACCGAAGCGGAATTCATAATTTCAATAGAACTATAAACCTCGTTTGGTTTACCTTGGTCGCAATAAAGATAAAATTTATGGTTGTTAAAATCGTTGCGGTAATCACCGTTTTCTGCTAAAAATTCTTTGTCGCGGAATTTTTGTACTCCAATAATGCGGCTATAATCTATAACGCAACCACTTGCATAGTCATAGGGAAAATCAATTTCCCAAATATTCGGCGCAACTTCTTTCCAGGTGTCGTTTTGGGCATATTCTTCCGGTGAGCCGTAAAAGGCAGGCTTCATTCCCTTGCCGTAAGAACCGTATGTAGTACCGCTGATAAGTGTTAACGTTCTTGCAAAACGGAAAATATTTCCGCGTTTAAATAGAATGGCATCGCCGTCTTTTAAGGGGAGAGCCTCGATAGCTTCCAATGTCTTTTTTGGGGTTTCGGGAGATAAACCGTCGTTGTTGTCATCACCCTCGGTGGAAAAATAATATTTAGTGCCTTTTATTTCGTAAAGGTCTTCGGTATTTGGTGTATTTAAAATTTTTGCGCGCAAATAATCGGCATCTTCTTCGAGATAACCATTTGCAGGGTTGCCATAATTTGCGCGAAGCTTTGCAATCGAAATTTCATTGGTGTTTTCAATGTTTATAACGTTTTGGGGTTTCATTATGTATATCCTTTCGCCTTAGTCTTCCCAATAAATATCCGCGCCTTCTTCAAATAGTGTGAACATTTTCACTAACTCTTCATAATTGCAGGCAAAGCGATGGTCACGCGGTTGCTTGTCAAGGTCGGTCTGAAGTCCTTGAAGACAGGGTTTCAGTGTACGGTATTTACTTTTGATATAAAGTTTTGTGCCTGAAGCGTGGATTCCTGCTCTTTGTTTGGGAAGTATATTCCAGTTGATAGTTTGGCGTGCAGGACAGTCAAGCGTATTATTTGTGAAATAGGTATCTTTGATATCCCATGGGGAACCCCTGCCGTCAGTAGATGCACGTATACAGCCTTCGATACCGCGAATACCGCCGTCATAGGTGCGGCTGCCCCAACCCATACTTGTAAAGCGCATAATATTGTTTGCCATTACATAGTTTTCAAGCGGTGCATCGGGATTGCCGCGGCTAAAGAATTCAATATCACAGTTATTGTATTCAAAAAGGTTATTTGTGTAGTAAATGTTTTTATATACGTTGTTTGTTTGGTTGCCTTGCCAAGTGAGAGCAGAGTCGTAAATTTGATAGAACCAGTTGTTATCAATCTTAACATTCTGAGCGCCGAGCCAGAATTCCAAAGCGTTACCGAAACGGTAGGAGCCTATTCCTGCTACCCAAAGACCGCCCAAGAAGCCAAACTCACAGTTTGTAAGGTTAAGCCCGCTTTTGAAAAGTACTGCCGAAAAGCCAAAACCTGCGGCATATTTAAGGCAAAGGTTGTCTATAACAAGATTTAAGCCGTGCTTACTTGTCAAAAGGCTAAAGGTAGGCATAATTTCAATATCGGTCCACGCGTCAGAGGGTTTGCCTTGGTCACAGTAAAGGTAGAAAACATTGTTTTCTACATCGTGCCAATAGTCACCGTTTTCCTGAAGTGCTTTTGTAGATAATTTAAGAACACCTACAATACGGCTGTGGTCGATAACACAACCGCAAGCGGTGGGGTAATTGAAATCGATTTTCCAAATATTAGTAAACACTTCTTGCCAAGTGTCGTTTTCGGCATAGTTTTCGGGTGAGCCGTAAATCTTGGGCTTGGCACCATTGCCGTAGGAACCGTAGATAGTGTTGTTCTTGAGTTCGATAGGACGTGTAAAGCGGAAAATATCACCGCGTTTAAAAAGAATAGCGTCACCTTCGGTAAGTTCGATTTGTTCTATACGGTCAAGTGATTTTATTGCGGTTTCGGGTGTTTTTCCGTCATTTTTATCGTCACCGTCTGCTGCTATGTAATACTTTGTACCCTTTATTTCGTAAAGTTCTTCGGTGTTGGGAGTGTTAAGTATTTTTTCGCGAAGCTCGTCGGCTTGCGTTTCAAAAAATCCTTCTGCCAAATTACCGTAATAGGCGCGTTGTTTTGCAACGGCGGCGTTCATTGAAAAGTCCAAGTCTTTGAATATTTTGTTTTTCATAAATTTCCTTCCTTTCCGGATAAGCGCAAAAAAGCGCGCAAATTATAAGCCGTGTCTCCCATTAAAGTTTTTTGGGGTGGCTTGAATTTGCACGCGGTTCTATAGTTGTTGTATCGTAAGAAGCCTTAAAATTTATGACATTTTTATTGTTCATAAAAAATCAGCCCTTTCGGTATTTTTTTGCATTATAGCATACCCCCATTTTAATTGCAAGCACAAAACGGCATTTATATTGGAAAATTTAATTATAGCTATATAATATATAAAATAAATTGACACAAAGCGGTATTTTGGTTATAATTTCTTCTATGAAGATTGGAAAGATTGAAATTAAAGGATATGCTGCTCTCGCTCCAATGGCAGGTGTTGCCGACAGGGCTATGAGAGAAATATGTGTGCGCCACGGCGCAGGGTTTACTGTTGGGGAACTCACAAGTTCCAAGGGTGTGTCTTTGGGGGATAAGAAGTCTTTTGGACTTCTTATTTGCAGCGAAAATGAAAAACCTACCGCTTCACAGCTCTTTGGCAGAGAACCCGAAACAATGGCTGCCGCCGCTTATACCGCGCTTGAGTTTTGTCCCGATTTTATCGATATAAATATGGGTTGTCCTGCGCCAAAAGTTGCGGGAAATCTTTGCGGAAGCGCTTTAATGCGGGATGTCGACTTGGCTGAGCGAATTGTTAAAGCGGTGGTGGATGCTGTGGATATTCCGGTAACCGTTAAAATGCGTACAGGGTGGGATAGTGACAGCATAAATGCGCCCGAACTTGCCAAGAGATGTGAAAATGCGGGTGCTTCTATGGTTACGGTTCACGGTAGAACCCGTAAGCAGATGTACGCGCCCGGCATTGATTATAAAACTATTGCAGCAGTTAAAAAAGCGGTGAAAATTCCTGTTGTGGCAAACGGTGATGTTTGTGACGGGAAATCAGCAAAATATATGTATGATGTGACAGGCTGTGACTATGTAATGGTCGGCCGCGCCGCTCAGGGAAACCCTTTTGTTTTTGAAGAAATAAACGCGTATTTAAGCGGTAAATCCTACACTCCTCCCACATTGGAAGAAAAGTTCAAGGTTTTGCTCGAGCAGATAGAACTCATGAAAAAGTATAAGAATGAGCGGGTGGCAATACTCGAATCGCGCAAGCATACGGCTTGGTATATGACAGGACTTAAAGGAGCGGCCAATATCCGCCGAATGTGCGGTGAGATATCGTCTACAGCTGATATTGAAAGAATAATTGAATTTGCCCTTGAACAAAATAAAGATTTGTGATAGAATTATCAGGTTGAAAGGAATGATATTATGTCAGGACATAGTAAATGGAGTAATATTAAACGTAAAAAGGAAAAGACCGATGCCGCAAAAGCAAAGGTTTTCACTAAAATAGGCAGAGAAATCGCCGTTGTTGTAAAGCAGGGCGGTGCTAACCCTAACGAAAACAGCAAGTTAAAGGACGTTATCGCAAAGGCAAAGGCTGCCAATGTGCCTAATGATAATATCGAAAGAATCATCAAAAAAGCCGCAGGCGAAGGCGACAATACTTCATACGAAGAGTTGGTTTACGAAGGTTACGGCCCGTGCGGTGTGGCGGTTGTGGTTGAAACTTTGACCGATAACCGTAACCGTACTGCAGGTGAAATGCGCCACTATTTTGATAAGTGCGGCGGCAATCTCGGTCAGTCGGGTTCGGTTACATTTATGTTTGACCGCAAGGGTATGATAGTTATTGAAGGCGAAGGCCTCGAAGAAGATACCGTTATGGAAGACGCTTTGGAAGCGGGAGCCGAAGATTTTGAGTTCGACGGTGAGATTTTTGAAATCTCTACAGAGCCTAACTCTTTAGGTGCTGTGCGCGATGCTTTGGAAGAAAAGGGTTATAATTTCTTATCAGCCGAAGTGGCTTACGTACCGCAGACAATGTCTACTATCGAAGACAGCGATATGGTAGTGAAAATGGAAAAACTTATCGATATGCTCGAAGAAAACGATGATGTTCAGGCTGTATGGC
>CAYQFW010000027.1:9099-9572 GCA_964416955.1 uncultured Ruminococcus sp. | reverse complement strand
ACTGAAAAAATCGATCTTATTATAAATATTGAGCAGTGGGATGTTAACAAAACATACGATAGAATGGGACTTGAAAATCAGACAACTTCTATTCTTGATTTGGAAATTCCGTCGCTTACAATTCCTGTAAAGCCGGGCAGAAACCTGGCTGTTATTATAGAAGTTGCGGCTATGAACAACCGCCAGAAAAAACTTGGTTATAATGCGGCTGAAGATTTGCTTAAAAAACTTGGTATGACCGATGACCAAACCGACGAAACTAATTCGGTAGAACCTTTTTAAACAGGGAGAGATTTATGCCTTTTTGTGAATTTTGTAATAACAACAAAATACCTTTTAAAAAAGATGAAATAATGAAAAATCACACAAGTTTTAAAATCGGCGGCAAGGCGGATTATTTTGTTGAATGTTGTAATACCGAAAACCTTGGCAAAATTATTTGTGAATGTAGCCGTCAAGGTTTGCCTTATTTC
>CAYQFW010000027.1:0-9089 GCA_964416955.1 uncultured Ruminococcus sp. | reverse complement strand
TCCTACTCGGTAAAGGTTCTAATTTGCTTGTGTCGGATAACGGTATTGAAGGTGTTGTTATAAGCCTTTGCGGTTTTAATGAACTGTCGGTAGAAGGTGAAGTTGTTTGTGCGGGCGCAGGTGTGTCTTTGGCGCAACTTTGTACTTTTGCGCTTGAAGAAGGTCTTTCGGGACTTGAATTCGCCTTCGGTATACCAGGTAGTGTCGGCGGTGCGCTTTATATGAATGCAGGCGCTTACGGCGGTGAAATGTCGCAGGCAGTTTTGTCGGCAACGGTTATGGACAAGAACGGAAAAATTTATGAAATAAGCGCGGAGGATATGTGCCTTGGTTACAGAAAAAGTGTGTTCAAGACCAACGGGGATATAATTCTTTCGGTGAAGTTTGGTCTTAAAAAGGGTGATAAAGCGCAAATTAAGGCGCAGATGGAGGAGTATCTTGCCAGAAGAAAGGATAAGCAACCGCTTGAATACCCATCTGCAGGAAGTACCTTTAAGCGCCCAGTGGGTCATTTTGCAGGCGCGCTTATTGAGAAAAATAATCTTAAAGGTGTAAGCGTTGGCGGTGCTATGGTAAGCGAAAAACACGCAGGATTTGTTATAAATTACAATAACGCTACAGCAGAAGATGTTAAGAAGTTGATGCAAAAAATCAAACAAACCGTTTTGGAAAAAGACGGAGTGGAACTTGAACCCGAAGTAATTTTTATCGGAAGGGAATAATTATGCAAAAGTTAATTGAAGAATTTAACAGTCTTAAAATTGACGGTATGCCAAAACTCGAAAAACTTTACGGTCACAAAGGTGATTTTGTTAATCATGAATGCAAATTGCCCAACGGAAAAATTGCAAAAATTCTTGATGACAGCAAGATGTATTATGTTGCCGAATTGCCTAAAATCAATAGTGGCCGTTGTTTTGGGCTTGTTACAGATAAAAAACAACTTGCGGTGTTTGAATATTCCCAAGGCGGCAAAGATTCAGAACTTGTTGTTTGGAAAAGGATATAGATAAATGTCATTTTGCAAAGATGTTAAAAATGAACTTATAAATATAAGACCGTCCTTGTGTTGTAAACCGTCATATATATATGGTTTTATGCTTTTTGGACGGTCTTTTGGGATAAAGAAGATATCTCTTCAGACTAATAATGAAAATGTTGCGAAGGAATATGCCGATATTGTAAAACACACCTATAAAGCGCAGGTGGACATAACAGTAGGCGGTTCGGTCCGCCCGACATATAAAGCAGAAGTTAAAAGCGAAGCGGACAGGCTTAAGATTTTGGCAATGATTGATTTTGGCATTAGCGAAACGGTTATTGACCGCAGTCTTTTTGTGCGCGACTGCTGTTTGCCGCAGTTTATAAGAGGCGCATTTTTGGCTTGCGGTAATATAAACGACCCTGAGAAAGAATACCGTGCCGAATTTTCGGTTAAAAATGAGACTTTGGCGGACGATTTCAACTCGCTTTTAGAGGGTCTTGGCATCATTATGAAAAAAACCTCGCGCGGAAAAGCAACCGTACTTTATACTAAGGACAGCAGTATGATTGAAGATTTGCTCACGGTTATGGGCGATACTGCGCGCACGCTTGATGTTATGGATACCAAGATTATCAAGAGTGTTAAAAACAATATTAATCGCGCGAGAAACTGCGATAATGCTAACATTTCAAAAACTGTTGAAGCATCAATTAGGCAAAGAACGGCAATCGAGTTTTTTGAAAAAACCGATAGACTTTACAGTTTGCCGCAGGAACTTTTAGAAGTGGCGCTCTTGCGACGCGACAACCCCGAAGCTACCTTAAAAGAACTTTGTAAAATCTCACCTACGCCGATATCCCTTTCGGGTATGAACCACCGACTAAAACGGATAATTGAGATTTATGAAAACGAAATAAAATAATTCCTAATTACGGATTTTATGAAAGGAGTTGAACCTATGGATTTTACGCATTTGCACTTGCATACCGAGTATAGTTTGCTTGACGGTTGTTGCCGTATAAAAAAGGTTATAGACCGTGCGTGTGAACTCGGTCAAAAAAGCATTGCCATAACCGACCACGGCGTTATGTACGGTGTTATTGAGTTTTATAAATACGCAAAAGAAAAAGGAATAAAACCCATTATCGGTTGCGAAGTATATGTATCCACAAGAAGCCGTTTTGACAAGCAAAAGGGTCTTGATGGGTATAACCATCTTGTGCTTTTGTGTAAAGATACCGTAGGCTATCAAAACCTCATTAAAATAGTATCAAAAGGCTTTACCGAAGGTTTTTACTCCAAACCCCGTGTTGACCGCGAGCTTTTGGAGCAACACAGCGAGGGGCTTATCGCGCTTTCGGCATGTCTTGCGGGTGAAGTTCCGCAGTCACTTTTAAAGGGCGACTATGAGAAGGCTAAGCAAACGGCTTTGTGGTATAAAAATGTTTTCGGCGATGGAAACTATTATCTCGAAATTCAAGACCACGGTATTCGCGAGCAAAAGCTTACTAATCCGCAAATTATCCGTATTTCGCGTGAGACGGGAATACCGCTTGTTGCGACAAATGACGTGCATTATATAAATGAAGACGATTATAAAACTCACAAGGTACTGCTTTGTGTTCAGACAGGCAGTAAAATCACCGAAGATAACGCTTTAGAGTTTAAAACTAACGAATTTTATCTTAAATCTGCAGAGCAAATGGCAGAGCTTTTTCCCGATACACCGCAAGCGATTTCTAACACAGTGGAAATTGCCGAAAAATGCAATTTGGAGTTTGAGTTTGGTAAGATTAAACTTCCGCGTTTTGATATAGGCGAGCGTGACCACGGCGAGTATTTTAGCGAAAAATGTTTTGAGGGTCTTTATAAAATTTTTGGCGCAAACCCCGAAAAAGAGTATATAGAGCGACTTGAATATGAGCTTTCTATTATAAATAAGATGGGCTATGTTGACTACTTTTTGATAGTAGCGGACTTTGTTAATTACGCGAAAACACACGGAATTCCCGTAGGTCCGGGGCGTGGCTCGGGTGCGGCGTCTTTGGCGGCGTATTGTATTGGTATTACAGGTATAGACCCTATAAAATATGACCTCTATTTTGAACGCTTTTTGAACCCTGAGCGTGTTTCAATGCCCGATTTTGATATTGACTTTTGCTATGTAAACCGCCAAAAGGTTATTGATTATGTTATAGAAAAATACGGCACAGACCATGTGTCGCAGATAGTAACCTTTGGTACAATGGCGGCGCGTGCGGCTGTGCGCGATGTGGGAAGAGCGCTTGATATCCCTTATGCTACCTGTGATAAGGTGGCAAAGCTAATTCCACAGTCTATGGGTATGACTATTGAAAGGGCTATTGAAGGCAGTAAAGAGCTTCGCGATTTATATGCCAATGACGATTCGGTAAAAGAGCTTATAGATATGGCGCGTAACCTTGAGGGTATGCCGCGTCACGCTTCTACCCACGCGGCAGGTGTTGTTATTTCGGACAAGCCTGTTAGTGAATACGTACCGCTTGCAGTTAACGACCAGTCGGTTGTAACCCAGTTTACAATGACTTCTCTCGAAGAGCTCGGTCTTCTTAAAATGGATTTTTTGGGGCTTCGTAACTTAACGGTTATTGATGAAACCGAAAAGTATATAAGACGACGGGGTATAGAGTTCGATATTGAAAAAATTCCCCTTGACGACAAGGCAACATATAATATGATGAGCAAGGGTAAAACCCTTGGGGTATTTCAGTTTGAGTCTGACGGAATGAAAAATGTATTAAGGCAGTTAGGACCCGAAAGTATTGAAGATTTAACGGCGGTTTTATCGCTTTACCGCCCAGGTCCTATGGATTCTATACCCAAATATATAAGCAACCGTCACAATCCCCAAAATATCCGCTACGAAACACCTTTGTTAAAACCTATACTTGATGTAACATACGGTTGTATTGTGTATCAGGAACAGGTAATGCAGGTGTTCAGAGCCTTGGCGGGATATTCACTCGGCCGCGCTGATATAGTACGACGCGCAATGGCAAAAAAGAAACATGCCGTTTTGCAAAAAGAAAAAGAAACGTTTATAAACGGCGCTATAGAGAATGGAATAGAACTTGAAAAGGCGGAAAAACTCTTTTCAGATATGTCGAGCTTCAGCTCTTATGCTTTCAACAAAGCTCACGCTTGCGCTTACTCTTTTGTGGCGTACAGAACGGCTTACTTGAAGCGCCATTATCCAACCGAGTATTTTTCGGCGCTTATGACAAGTATGATGGATAGCGAAAACAAAATTTCGCTTTATACAGCTGAATGTAAGGCTAACGGCATAAATGTTTTACCGCCCTCGGTTAATAAGAGTGAATTTGGATTTACGCCGGACGGAAACGATATCAGATTCGGACTTTTGGCAATTAAAAATTTAGGTATAGGTCTTATTGAAAAAATTATTGCCGAGCGCGAGCAAAACGGCGAATATATTTCTCTTTATGATTTTTGCTTTCGCAATTATTCACGCGAATTTAACCGCAGAGCCTTGGAAGGACTTATAAAGAGCGGTGCGCTTGACTGCGTTTGCGAAAACCGTCGCGAAATGCTTTATAATATGGAAGGACTGCTTTCGGCGGTTGAAAACGAGCGAAAGTTTTCGGGACAAGGTCAACTCGATTTGTTTGACGAAATGGGCACTTCGGCGCAGTTTGTTATGGAAAGCGTTCCGGAAATGAGCAAGGAAATGCGATTGGAATTTGAGAAAGAAGTAACTGGACTTTACCTTTCGGGACACCCGATGGACAATTATAAAACCTTTTTAAAGGGTGCTGATTTGCAATCTGTAGCTTCTATACAAAGCGGCGTTTATCCCGACGGCAAGCGTGTGAGCGTTGCGGGTATCATAAGCGGACTTAAGGTGCGTCAGTTAAAGAATAATAATTTGCTTTGTTCTTTGAGAATAGAAGATTTCGATGCTTCGGTCAATGTTACGGTTTTTGGTAATGCTTATGAAATGTACAAACCAATTTTGACAGCTAATAAGCCTGTTATTCTTTCGGGTAGAATCTCCGAGCACGAAGATAGAGAAATTGAGATTGTTTTCGAAAAATGTCAGCAAATTTCAGAAGATTTTAAAAATCAGAATGTGAAACCTAAATATAAGAGCGGTTTGTATTTGAAAGTTAAAAACACAACCGAGCCCGAGTTTGAAAGGGTTAAGGAGATTTTGGCGAATAATAGTGGCACTTCGCCCGTGTATATTGTCTGCACCGATACCAATAAAAAGCTCAGTGCTCCGCGTTCGCTTTATATTGAATTTTCGCAAAAATTGGAAGAAGAATTAGCGCAAATTGTAGGGAAAGATAATATAAAATATATAAATTAAAAAAATTGTTGAAAATTTAACAATTATGGTTTATACTGTTGATTAGCGACTTTTTGGAGATGATAAATAATGAAAACTATTGGTGTATTAACTAGTGGCGGCGACGCTCCGGGTATGAATGCGGCTGTTCGTGCGGTTGTAAGAACAGCGGTTTATCACGGTATAACCGTTAAAGGTATCCGCCGCGGATACAATGGCCTTATGGAAGGCGATATTATTGATTTGGACTCCCGTGCAGTTTCGGGTATTATACAGTTGGGCGGCACAATGCTTTACAGTGCAAGAAGTCCTAAGTTTAAAACGCAAGAAGGCGTAAAAGAGGCGGTTGAAAACTGCAAAAAGCACGGTATAGAAGGTATTGTTGTTATTGGTGGTGACGGTTCTTTCAGAGGTGCGCGTGACCTTTCTTTAGAAGGTATTCCTTGTGTTGGCGTTCCTGCTACTATTGATAACGATATTTCTTCAACAGAATATACAATTGGTTTCGATACCGCTATGAATACAGTAATTCAGATGGTTGACCGTCTTCGTGATACCTGTGACTCTCACGAGCGTTGCTCAGTTGTAGAAGTTATGGGCAGACACGCTGGACATATTGCGCTTAGAACCGCTATCGGCGTTGGTGCTTTGGCAGTAATGGTGCCCGAACGCGAAAATGATTTGAATGCTGTTATCGAAAAGATTAAAGAAACACAGGCTATGGGTAAAAAGCACTTTATTGTAGTTGTAGCCGAAGGCGTTGGCGGTGTTACCGAAATGGCTGAAAAGATTGAAGCCGCTACAGGCATTGAAACCCGTGGTACTATCTTGGGCCACGTTCAGCGCGGCGGCAGTCCTACTCTTCGTGACCGACTTATCGCAACCCAGATGGGCTATGCGGCAGTACAACTCTTAAAAGAGGGTATAGGCAACCGCGTTGTAGCCTATAAGCTTGGTGAAGTAGTAGATTACGACATTTACGAAGCTCTTAATATGACAAAGGGACTTGAAGATAATCTCTGCACCTTAGCAGATATTACAGCAATATAGTAAAATTTAAAGAGTCGGTGCAAATCGGCTCTTTTTCTAAAAGGAGTAAAAATTGGAAAAAGTTTTAGTTGGTATGAGCGGCGGTGTGGACTCAAGCGTTTGCGCGGCACTCTTAAAGGAAAAGGGTTTTACAGTCGGTGGTGTCACCTTAAATCTTAACGACAGTTTCGATTTGAGCAATATCCAAGATGCAAAAGCCGTTTGCGATAAGTTAGGCTTAGAGCATATCACAGCCGAACTTAAAAGTGATTTTAAGGCTTTTGTCATTGACAATTTTATAGACGAATATATTAAAGGAAATACGCCTAACCCTTGCATTGTTTGTAATAAGTATATTAAGTTTGGTAAAATGCTTGAAATTGCAAAGGCTAACGGATACGATAAAATTGCCACAGGACACTACGCGCAGATTAAGTGTGAGAACGGCAGATACCTGCTTTGCAAGGCAGAAGATAAAACCAAAGACCAGACCTACGTGCTTTATTGTCTTTCCCAAGAACAGTTGAGTTGTGCTGAATTTCCGCTCGGTTCACTTTCAAAAGCGCAGGTACGTGAAATTGCCGAGAGCAAAAATCTTGTAAGTGCACGTAAAAAAGACAGTCAGGATATTTGCTTCGTGCCCGATGGCGACTATGCTTCGTTTATTGAAAAAACAGCGAATTTCGTGTCGCAAACCGGCGATTATATAAATATGCAGGGCGAAAAACTTGGTGAGCATAAAGGTGTTATACATTATACAATAGGTCAGCGTAAGGGCCTTGGTATAGCGCTTGGCAAACCCGCGTTTGTTATCAGTAAAGATGCTGAAACGAATAAGGTTGTTTTAGGTGATGAAGAATTTTTGTTTTATAAAAAAGTTTTGGTAAAAAACGTAAACTTTATTCCTTTTGATACTCTTGAAAACGAAATGGAAGTTACCGCAAAACTTCGCTACAGCCAAAGGGAGCAAAAGGCGGTTATAAAACCGCTTGAAAACGGCGAAGTTTTAATCGAATTTTCCGAACCCCAAAGAGCACCGAGTTCGGGACAAGCGGCAGTTTTTTATGATGGTGATATTGTTGTCGGTGGCGGTACAATTGTTAAGGGAATAGATTGAATTTTATAAGCATATCCTTTTATAGATTACTATAAAGGGATGTGCTTTTTTTGAAGAGTTTTTTGAGTGTGGTATTGATATTTTGTGTGTGCTTTTCGGTGACAGTAGGAGCAACAACTGTTTCGAGCGAATGTGATATAAGTGATATAAACGTGCCTTTTGCAACCACAGATGTTAAAACTGAAATTGGTGAAAATTTGGATATAAAGGCAAAGTCGGCAATACTTTTAGAGCCGTATACGGGCAAGATTTTGTACGAGCAAAATGCCGACGAAAAATTACCGCCCGCATCTATTACAAAAATAATGCCGTTATTACTTGTTATGGAAGCGCTTGAGCGCGGAGATATTTCGCTTGAAACGGTTGTTTATGCTTCAGAACATGCTTGCAGTATGGGCGGAAGTCAGATATGGCTTGAAGAAGGAGAAGGTATGACAGTTGATGACCTTTTAAAAGCAACTGTTATAGCTTCCGCAAATGATGCCTGTGTGGCTTTGGGCGAACTTTTGGCGGGCAGCGAAGAGGGTTTTGTTGCGCTTATGAATAAAAGGGCAAAAGAACTCGGAATGAATAATACTAACTTTGTTAATTGCACAGGTCTTGATGCGCAAGGGCATTTGACTACTGCACATGATGTTGCATTGATGTCGGCAGAACTTATAAAGCATCCTCTTATTAAGAATTATTCAACAGTTTGGATGGATACTTTGCGCGATGGCGAAAGTGAACTTGTTAACACAAATAAATTAGTGCGTTTTTACAAGGGCACAACGGGACTTAAAACAGGCACTACAAGTCAAGCAAAATATTGCCTTTCGGCAACTGCCGAGCGTGACGGTATGGAGCTTGTGGCAGTAATAATGGCTGGGGAAAGCAGTGATTTGAGGTTTTCGGGCGCTAAAAAACTTCTTGATTATGGCTTCGCAAATTATAGTTTTGAAGCATTGGGTGCTGAACTTGAACAAACCGAAATTGAAGTTGAAAGCGGTGTGAATAAAAAGGTTGGTATAAAGTGTGAAGAAAAGGTGAATATCCTTTTGCCGAAAACTTCTGAAGATGAGGTTGTCCGTCAGGTTGAATGGAATAAAAATATAACAGCTCCTATTAAAGAAGGTGATATTTTGGGATATGTAAATGTTTACAGCGGTGAAACACAGGTTGGAAGACTTCCTATAACCGCAATCCAAGACGTTGAAAAACTGACTTTGTGGGTGACTGTTAAGTGGATTTTGGGTGGAATACTTACTTTGTAAACTTTTTTCGAAATATATATAATTTTACTTGAAAAACACAGAAAAATATTGTAAAATGAATATAAAGAATAAATAAAGGTGAAAATCAATGGCAATTAAATTCAATTCTTCTTTTGCGGCTGACTTTATACGCGAAAATGACCTTGTAGGTCTTAAGTCGCAGGTAAAAGCCGCTCACGATATGGTAGAGGCTAAAAACGGCCTTGGTAATGACTTTTTAGGTTGGGTAAATCTTCCGACAGATTACGATAAGGAAGAGTTCTCCCGTATAAAAAAAGCTGCCGAAAAAATTAAGGCAGATACCGATATTTTAATAGTTATCGGTATAGGCGGTTCGTATCTCGGCGCGAGAGCGGC
>CAYQFW010000026.1:0-9634 GCA_964416955.1 uncultured Ruminococcus sp. | reverse complement strand
CAGACAGCTTTTCATTAAGTATCGTTTTCAAAGTTTTATAAAGCAACTTGTCGTTCTCTCGCATTTTTGTTTCCTCCTATCAGCAATTCACATTATACTCATTTCAATCCCGACATTCCCCGACATCTTTTTAAAAATCAAAAAACGGACCGTCGCAAAATTGCGACAATCCGCATAAATAAAGGAAATTTCAGAATTAAAAAAATTTTTAAAATTAAATGAAAATGGGGCAAAATTTCCCTTCTTGCCCCATTTTTCCACCAAAAATAAATTGTTTTATGTTTTCAAATAACCGTTTTTATCAAATTTATATATCTTACCGTTTATCTTCTTTTTACCCGTAATCATTATGCCGTTTTTATCAAAATATCGCTTCTTGCTTCCAAATTTTTTCCATCCTGAATATCTGTAAGCCGCTTTATTTTTTTCAACAAAGTAATAAGTCTTTCCGCTGATTTTCTTAAGACCTACCGTTCGGTATCCTGTAGATTTGTTAAGATAATAATATTTACCGTCAACTTTTAACCAACCTGTTTTCATAACACCGTTTGAGCTAAAATAACGATATTTAGAGCCGAACTTTTTCCAGCCGCTCTTATACATATACCCTGCGTTGTTCTTTTCAACAAAGTAATAAGTTTTTCCGCTGATTTTCTTAAGACCTACCGTTCGGTATCCTGTAGATTTGTCAAGATAATATTTCTTCTTGCCAACCGTCAGCCAGCCCGTCTTCATAACGCCGTTTGAGCTAAAATAACGATATTTAGAGCCGAACTTTTTCCAGCCGCTCTTATACATATACCCTGCGTTGTTCTTTTCAACAAAGTAATAAGTTTTTCCATCAACTTCAGTAAGCCCTATAGTCCGCAAGCCTGTCGTGGTGTTAAGATAATACTTTTCATCTCCCACAGTAAGCCAACCTGTCTGCATTACACCGTTCTTATCAAAATAGCGGTAATTAGAACCATATTTTTTCCAAGAGCCCGAATCGGCGTTGTAATTATAAATTGCACCGTTTTCATTGATAGCATATTTATTTGAACCAATTTTCACAGGTGTGAAATATTTATCTCCTTTAAGCAAAACACCTGTACTTGTATTAAAGTAAAAATAATTGTCATTTATCTTGCGAAAGCCTGTATACATTACGCCTTCTAAATCAAAATACCGCACATCGCCGTTTTCAACAGGCTCATATCTGTAAACATATTTTCCAAGATTAAAACTGTAAAAGGCTTTGTTAACATATCCACCGTCAGAAATATAATATTTCTTGCCGTCAATTGTATATACGCCCTCTTTAACATCTTCGCCTGTTATATAATACTTATCGGTCTTAACTACCGTACCGTCACCGCCAACTAATGCAACCAGTCCTAAAAGTTGCTCTTCTCCGCGATAAACTTTAATTTTACCGTCCGTAACCTTAACAGCAAAATCTTTCTTCTCGTCACCCACAAGATAAACCGGACCATATTTCGAAGCATTTTCACAAGAATTATAATACATTCTGTAGTCAGAACCTTCGGTGATTCCCTTTTCGCTGTTTTGACCAAATGAATATTTTGGTGTCACCTGTGCCAAATATTCTTTTGTATTCGAGGTAAAGAGTGCGTGATGGTTAAGTTTCATAATGTCGGCATCAAGTTCACCCGTACCTTCATATTCCTTAACTAAAGCCGCTTCTTCTTCTGCTTCAATATCCCCTGACGAAATATACGAAGTTTCACCGCAGTCAAATCTTACCGTAAGCGAACGGCAGTTTACATAATGGTCCATTGGTGTTTGGTCATTAAACTGCTCAAAATCGTCGGGTGTTACATCTGCAACAGGACCCAAAACCTTGGCATTAACATCGCCAAAAGAAAAAGCGCTGTCTTTTTTTAAAGGGATTATATTTACCTCAGAATTATTAGATTGAGCATTATTTTGAATTTTATTTTGTTTTTTTTCGGTATTTTCATCAAAAGGTGTAAGCGAAGAATCAGGAACATACACTTTGCTGATTTTAATATCACTGCTTGCCAAAGCCGTAAAACCACCCATATGGTCTGAATGAAGATGGCTTATCAAAACATCAAGTTCTTCAACTCCGTAATCTGAAAGTTTTTGCAACAATTCGTCCGAAGCGTCCTCAATACCTGTGTCCACAAGTAACCATTCTCCATCGGATTCAATAAGTGTTGCATCACCCTCAAGTGAAAGATACAAACCGTAAATATTCATGTTTTGTTCTTCCAAAGCAGATACACTTATAGCAGAAAACGAAAAAAGACAAAACAAACTAAAAAACAGCACAATCGTTTTTTTCAACTCTTCCACTCCTTATTAATTTTCATTGCAATTATAAATACCAAAAAACACTAATCGTCTTCATCATTTGGTAAAATTTTAAACCCGCCATCAAAACCGCTCTCAATTTTAGGAATTACAATTTCATCCATCTGGTCTAAAAGGCTTTCATTCTTTTGAAGCGTTTCTTCAATTTCAAAATCTTCATCTTCTTCTGCTGCACTCCAACTTTTAAGCAAAATTTCACCTTCGGGATAAGTTGTATCAGACCTGTGATTTTTACTATACAAAAAGAAAATAAACATATAGCAAAGAAAAACGGCACAACTAATTGCAGTCACAGCAAGACCTGTTTTAAGTCCCGGTGTTGTGTAATTAAAACGAATTTCACTTGTTCCTTCGGGAACCAAAACCGCCATAAAACCTTTGTTTACGTTTTCTATTTCACAAGTTTCACCGTTTACAGTAGCGGTCCAACCCTCGTCATAAGGAATTGAGAAGAACACAAGATTTTCCTCTTCCCTTTCAACAGTTGCCGAAAAACCGTTTTTATCGGTCGTGAAGCTTATTGCCGAAGTTTCTTTAAGTTTATCGCAATCATAAACCATACTTTCATAATCAAAATAAAGGCTTCGCTCTTCATCGTCAGGAACAGAATTTCTTGAAAATCCTTCAAAATCAGTTAAAAGATGTCCATATTTTTCAATTTGCTCGTCACTTAAAAGAATTGCTTTAAGCATAAGGCTTGCTCTGTCTTCGCCCGAATAACTGTCGCAAAACTCTTCACTCATATAATACATATATGAAAAACCATAAGGCACATAGTTATCATTTTGATAAATGTAAAAACCGCTTTGTGTGTCAATATAAGTGTATCCTTCCATCACGGTTTCTTTGGTATCTTGGTCAATAAAACTTTCCCCGTCAACGCGATTCAAAAGATACTTAACCGAAAGAAGCGGGCGAATAGACTCGTAATCAGTATCAGGTCTGCTTGCTACACTGCGCTCAACACCAATATATTCGTAAAATTCCATTATCGAAGAAGGAACAACCGAATGGAATGCGTTTATACCCGAATACTCAAGATACATCGCGGTATTATCAACACAGTCATAGGTGTCAATTCTAAAGGTATCATCATCTTCAAAATCAACTTCCCCTTCTATCAAACTGTCCACCATAACTTCTTTAATTTCATATGAATGCGCCCTTCCGCTAACAATGAAAACATTACCGTAAATAACAGAAATAATGCAAACACAAACAACACTTGTTTTATAAAAAGATTTTGCATTGGTTTTAAGAATTTTCAAAAGGAAATAAAGTATTACAAGGCTCACAATTGCAATAACACAAGCAACAGCAAATCTTATAACATAAGTTAAATCGTCACCTTGTGTATAAATGCCAAAGATAATACTGCCATCTTCGTCTTTTTGCGGAAAGAACCCTATAACCGCAGTCACGGCAATCGTAATTCCCAAAACCCATTTATAACCAAAGGACCAATCAACCGTCTTATCTTCGGTAAGTGTTGCCGTCATAAGACACATCAAAAGTATCGGCATATAGAACCAACGTGCATAATAGGAAGTATTAAATGCATAAAATGCGCTGTTCAAAATCGGAACCAAAGCCATAAAAATGCAAATACCTATAACCCTTTTAAGCCAACTGCCTGTTTTGGTTTTGAAATATGTGAAAACACCCACCATACTAAATACGGGAAGCCAACCGCCAAGCGAAGACCACTTAACCTCGGCCCCAGGGAAAAATACAGGACGGGCAGGAATGTCGGGCGGGAAAAAGAAACATTGCAAAATGTTTGCATAAATCTGTTCCTTGCCATACATAATAGCATTCCAACCCATAAGAAATTCAGATATGCGCGAATTTCCTGTTATAGCCATAATCGAGGGTAACAGTATAAAAGCCGATAACAAAAGTCCTAAAACCGACTCAAAAACAATGACTAAAAATCGGCTGAACCTTACCTTTACCGCTCCCGAAAACAGCCTTACAAAAAAGTATATTACAACAAAAACCACCATTCCAAAGAAGAAAAAGTAGTTTGATACCGCACAAAGACAAACAGTTAAAGCAAATACAAAACGACGGTTTTCGGTTATAAGCATTTCTAATGCCAACAACAATAGCGGAAAGAAAATAATGGCCTCATGAAAATGATTAAAGAAAATATTGTAAACAGAAAAACCCGAAAAAGCGTATAAAAGACCTCCAAGCCTTGCCGCTTCGGGAGTTCTTGTAAAACGGCGGATATAAAAATATGCAGTCAGCGCCGCTAAGGCGAATTTAAGAATAAGTAAAGGTCCCATAAGGTATGGAACAAAACTATTAGGAAAAGGAATTGTAAGCCAGAAGAAAGGACTTCCCAAAAGATAAAAACTGTAAGAACCAATAAAATTAGCGCCCAAATCCGTTCCAAAATCCCAAAGAATTTCACCGTTTCTAATAGCTTCGTGGCATTTTTGATAAAACGGAATCTGTTGAACATTAAAGTCTCCATAAAATATAAAATACCCATCGCTTAAAACCATATAAGGCACAAAAAGACAAGCCGCTGTTAAAAGCGCCAATAAAAACGTAGAAAGTGCCTTTTCCTTTTTGGGTTTTAATGTTCTGTGTTTTAGTTCAGAAAATCCCATTTTTTATACCTCAAACCAAAATATTCTATTGATATTATATCATTTAATGTTATAATATTCAATAAAGGAAGTGAAAATTGTGAAAAATCATTTTTACGCTATGATGTCCCGTATGAAAAACATCTACCGTTGGGGGCTTATGCGCAACACAAAATCCGAAAATTTAAGCGAGCATTCTCTCGAAGTGGCATTTGTCGCCCACGCGCTTGCTATAATAAATAACAAAAGGTTCGGCGGTAATATTGACCCTAATACCGTTGCAGTTGCGGCTATGTACCACGACACAACCGAAATTATCACAGGCGATATGCCAACCCCCGTAAAATATTATAACTGCGACATTAAAAACATCTATAAAGACATCGAAAAAGTGGCTGAAAACCGCCTTATAAACAAATTGCCTGAAGATTTTAAGGCAGAGTTTGTAAAAATCTATAACCCAAGCGAAGATATCGCAAAACTTGTTAAAGCCGCTGATAAAATCTCGGCACTTATCAAATGTATCGAAGAAGCAAATATGGGCAACCGTGAATTTACCGTGGCAGAAAAAAGCACGCGCAAAGCCATTGCAGACCTAAACTGCCCCGAAGCCGATATTTTTATGGAAGAATTTATAGAAAGTTATTATTTATCACTTGATGAACTCAACTAAAACTTGTAAATTCTTTCAAAATATGGTATTATATTACAGATAATCATTTAAAGGCGGAAACAATATGTCTGAAATTATAGAAACAACCCAAAAAAAGAAGGTTTTAAGTTGCATACAGCCGAGCGGTATGTTAACACTCGGCAACTATTTAGGCGCGCTTAAAAACTGGGTGGCAATGCAAGAAGAATTTGACTGCACCTTTGCAGTGGCCGATTTGCACGCTATCACCGTAAGACAAGAACCTGCTAAACTGCGTTCACAGATTTATTCTACATACGCGTTGCTTTTAGCACTTGGTATCGACCCCGAAAAACACACCTTGTTTATCCAGTCGCATGTACCCGAGCACGCAGGTCTTTCATGGCTTCTTTCCTGTAACACACAGTTTGGCGAAATGTCCCGTATGACACAGTTTAAAGATAAATCGGCAAAACACACTAATAATGTTAATGTCGGTCTTTTCTCCTACCCTGTACTTATGGCGGCTGATATCCTGCTTTACAAGCCCGATTTAGTACCCGTTGGTGCAGACCAAAAACAACATCTCGAAATCGCGCGTGATATCGCTATTCGCTTTAACAATCTTTACGGCGATGTTTTCACCATACCCGAACCCTATATTGCAAAAACAGGCGCGCGTGTAATGTCACTTCAAGACCCGACAAAGAAGATGTCCAAATCTGACGATAACCTAAACTCTTGGGTTGCAATTCTTGACAGCAAGGACGATATTATAAGAAAATTCAAGCGTGCAGTAACCGATTCTGAGGCCCAGGTTCGTTTTTCGGAAGATAAACCCGGGATTTCCAATCTTATGACAATTTATTCAGCTATCACCGAAAAATCCATTGCTGATATCGAAAAAGAATTCCAAGGCAAAGGCTACGGCGACTTCAAGTTGGCTGTCGGCGAATCTGTTGCAGATGCACTTGCTCCCATAAAAACCGCTTATGACGAAATTATCAAGGATAAAAAAGCCTTGGAAGTTCTCTATAAGCAAGGCGCCGAAAAAGCAGAATATGTTGCGCGCAAAACCTATTTCAAAGCAATGAAAAAGGTTGGTTTCGTATTATGATTTCCATTGTAGGAAATGACAAACTTTGTTTTTCTGTCCAAAATTTCATAAAAGAAAAGCGCATACCCCACGCCATTCTAATCGAAGGTGACTATGGCACAGGAAAACACACTTTAGCAAAGTATATTTGTAATGCGATTGTCTGCGGTGAAGATAATTCTCCTTGTGGCAGTTGTCATAACTGCCATTTGGCAAACATCAATTCCCATCCCGATATAACGCTTGTCACCAACGAAGACGGCAAAAAGACAATCACAGTTTCCCAAATCAGAGAATTGCGTAACGAAGCTTATATAAAACCCCACCAAGCGCAAAAACGTGTTTTCGTAATCGACGGTGCAGACACTATGAATGAGCAATCACAAAATGCTCTTTTAAAAGTTCTTGAAGAACCTCCCATGGCTGTTATGTTTGTTTTAATAGCCGAAAACAAGTCTTCTTTGCTTGACACAATAATTTCACGCTGTGTTACTTTAACACTCAACGCTCCCGATTTTTCGGTATCTTTGGAATATATTAAATCAAAAACTGATTTCAAGGAAGAAATTATTAAAGAAGCATTACAACTCGAAAAAAACAATATTGGCAGAGCTCTTAATATTTTAAACGGTATCTCTTCTTCCAAGACCGAAACAGCCGCAGACGAATACCTAAAATTTGCCATCAATGGCGACCAATTTTCAATGCTCAAAACGGTTTTGCCTTTTTCAAAAAACCGTGTCGATGCAGACGGCTTTATAAAAGATTTAAAATATCTACTAGCCAAAAAAATACGAAAATCACCCCAAAGCAGTCTTTCTAAAGCATTTATGGGCATATACAATATAATTCCCGAATTTGAAGACTCGCTTTTAACCAACATAAACCTTAATCTGCTGTTTTGCAACCTTACAAGCAAAATTACAGAACTTATTCGGAGGAACAAATGACAGAAGTTATATCAGTAAAATTCAAAGATACGGGCAAGGCTTACTACTTCTCCCCAGCAGGCAAAACCGTAAATATCGGAGATAAGGTAATTGTCGAAACCCAAAACGGCAACGAACTCGGAGTTATTGCAGAAGCCAATCATACTGTAAATGACGAAGATTTGGTTTCGCCACTTAAAAAAATGCTTCGCATCGCAAACGAAAAAGATTTAAAACGCGTGCAAGAAAACAAAAAGAAAGCCGCAGATGCTTTAAAAATCTGTGAAGAAATGATTGAACAACACAAATTGGATATGAAACTTGTTGAAGTTGAATATTCCTTTGACGGCAGTAAAATTGTTTTCTTCTTTACTTCCGACGGCAGAGTTGACTTTCGTGAACTCGTAAAAGACCTTGCAGCAAAATTCCACACAAGAATTGAACTTCGCCAGATTGGTGTTCGTGACGAAGCAAAAATGCTCGGCGGTATTGGTATATGCGGTCAGCCCTATTGCTGCAAGCGTTTCCTTAATGATTTCGAACCTGTTTCAATCAAAATGGCAAAAGAACAAGGTCTTTCCCTTAACCCAACCAAAATTTCAGGCAGTTGCGGAAGACTTATGTGCTGTCTGAAATACGAAGAAGATGCCTACAGTTATTTAGCTTCCATCACTCCGCGCGTTGGTTCTACAGTTAAAACCCCTGACGGTTTAGGAACTGTAACTGATGTTAATCTCGCAACAGGTAATCTTTATGTAAAACTTCTCGACAACGAAACCCTTCCTTTCAAGATTCACAGAGATAAAGTAGAACGTGTATCAAACTCTAAAAAGCCGCAAAAACCACAAAATGACAAATAATTCTACATTTTTTTCAGTTATATAAAATTTCTCTTGATTTTTGAGAAAAATAGAGTTAAAATGTATTTAGTAAATCTACGGAGGTGTTTCTAAGATGGCTTATGTAATTTCTGACGCTTGCATCAGCTGTGGTGCTTGTGCATCTGGTTGCCCTGTTGACGCTATTGCTGAAGGCGCAACTCAATATGAAATTGACGCTGATAAATGCTGTGACTGCGGTGCATGTGCAGCAGGTTGTCCGGTTGACGCTATCTCTGAAGGCTAATCTCTACATACAAAGAGAAACCTTGTGAACTAACGCCTTTACAGTTTGCTGTAAAGGTGTTTTTTCGACCTTTTTCACTTGACAAAATTTCAAAAAACTTATAATCTATTTAAGGAGGTGCATTCCGTGGAAAATACAAAAACTATTACTACCAACAAAAAAGCCTTTCACGAATATTTTGTTATAGAAAGCTTTGAATGCGGAATTGCGCTTTCAGGTACCGAAATCAAGTCAATACGTGGAGGCGGAGTAAACCTTAAAGACGCTTGGTGCAGTATTGACGACGGTGAAATGATTATAAAACAAATGCATATAAGCCCCTATGACCACGGCAACAGGTTCAATAAACCACCTGCAAGAAACCGCAAGCTTTTGCTTCACAAACGCGAGATTATGCGGCTTTTGGGTGCTGTCAAGCAAGACGGTATGGCATTAGTTCCGTTATCACTCTATTTTAAAGGTTCGCTTGTAAAGGTGCAGTTGGGGCTTTGTAAAGGTAAAAAACTTCACGATAAGCGCGAAACCGCCGCCAAACGCGACGCTAACCGCGCTATAGACAGAGCATTAAAAGAACAAAACCGATAACTAATTCGGAATTCGGAATGCGTGATTTTATATCCGTTTCGCAAAGCGAAACGCGGGACGATGTGGGCATCGTCCCCTACAAATTATATATTCGGGAGTGTAAAGGTTTCGACAGGGATTTTGAAGTATGGGAAGCGAGCAGCGGTGCGGTACCGCTATAAAAATCGCACTTAAAAATTAACTAACAACAATAAAGTTGCTTTAGCTGCCTAATTAGGCAGCTCGTCGAACCTTAGAGTACCACGGCTAAGGCAAGGCGTCGATTTAGTGGTGAACGTGAACAGCGGGTTGTTCCACCCGTTGTCATGAATCAGGAACTACCAAACAA
>CAYQFW010000025.1:0-9911 GCA_964416955.1 uncultured Ruminococcus sp. | reverse complement strand
TGTAATGTGTATATAATCATCTTACACCGGTGTATACAATCATACTCTTGACACAATTACGGTCCCTACGGTATATCTTTAAGATTGTGCATAAAAAACCGCCTTTTAAAAAAGACGGCTTTTATCTTTGCCCCTAAACGAAAGAATTCCGAGGGCAGTTACTGGAAAAATTTTAAAATTGAAATGCTTTGACCGTTTTCATAGGCTTCAATATGAAGATGGCTTTGGTCAGAACATTCGCAGGGGATAGTTCCCACCGCACCAATGCTGTCGCCCATACGAATGGCGGTATCTTTTTCAACTGTTATATTTTTAAGTCCGCAGTATTTTATAACAAGTCCGTCGCCGTGGTCTATAGTAACAATTTTGCCAAAATCGACTGTGGTTTCAATATCTTGAATCTTTCCGTCACTTACAGAGCTTATAAGTGTACCCTCACTGCAGGCGATATCTACCGCCGCGTGTATTCTCATATCGCCGTATGTGGCAGAATATTGCAATGTTTCAAGATTGAAATCCTTTAAAATATCACCGTTTACAGGCATTGTATATGCCTTTTCTTTGACTGTTTCTGTTTTAGAAACGTATTCTTGGTCTGCCACTTCTTCATTTGCGGGGTTGGATTCGGTGAAATCGAGCACACCGTTTTGTTCACTATCAGTATATGATTCAACATCATTGGTATATTCTTCCATACTGCTTTCGAATTGACTCTCCATGGAAGAAAGGTTACTTTTTGGTTCGTTTGTTTCCACCTTTGTAAAGGCAAACCAAGCGGCAATGCCGACTAAAATCAAGCAGAGTGCAATAACAATATAGAAAGCGGAACTCCCTTTTTTCTTGCGGGAGTATTGCGTATATTTCATAAAATCATTCCTTTCGAATTTATTATTGACAAAAGGAACAATTTATATTCTTTAAAAATTTTTTTAAATTTGTTAATAAAAAGGACATAATTTTGGTTTATCATATACTCGTACCCAAAAGGGAGCCGCACCCTTAAGGTATATTTTTAAAACCAAAAGTTTTAAGAATTTTTTCTCCCCTTAAAACGAAAAGAAGCCGTGAAAACGGCTTCTTTTCGTTTTTGTGTAGAAATATTTGAAGGTTTTGTTTCAAATGTTGGGGGGTAAAATAAGCAAAAATTTCAATCCTTGTCATTGCGAAGATGTGCAAACACCTGTGGCAATCTATTAAAAATATTATGGATTGCTTCGTCACTATGTTCCTCGCAATGACACCCCAACATTTGTTAACGACCTATTTGAAACATAATACGAAAAAATGGATGTCTTGAGACATCCATTTTTTATAGCGTTATTCCTTTGCGGATTCAATTATTTTTTGCGCAATATTTGCGGGTACTTCTTCATATCTTTCAATTTCCAAAGTAAAGGTTGCAGTACCTTGAGTTATGGAACGCATAGCAGTTGAGAAGTCTGACATTTCGGCAATAGGCACTTCACCGATGATTTCCTGCATCTTGTTTTCAGCAGGGTTCATACCTATAATTCTACCGCGACGTTTATTGATGTCGCCGATAACATCACCGAGCATTTCGTCGGGAACTAAAACTTTTAATGTGCCGATAGGTTCTAAAAGTACAGGATTTGCTTGCGGGATACCGTCTTTATAAGCAATGCTTGCTGCCATTTTGAAGGACATTTCGGAAGAGTCAACGGGGTGGTAAGAGCCGTCATAAAGGGTGGCTTTAAGACCAACCATTGGATAACCTGCGAGAACACCTTTTTGGCAAGAGTCACGAAGACCTTTTTCAACTGCAGGGAAGAAGTTCTTTGGAACAGCACCGCCGAATACTTCTTCGCAGAATACCAATTCTTCGCTGTCACTTGGCTCAAACTTAATCCAAACATCACCAAATTGTCCGTGACCGCCTGATTGCTTCTTATGTCTGCCCTGAACTTTGACGGGTTTGCGAATGGTTTCGCGGTAAGCGATTTTTGGTTTTTTTAGTTCTGCTTCTGCGCCGAATTTACTCTTCAAGCGAGAAATGATAACGTCAATATGCTGTTCGCCCAAGGCGGATAAAATGAGTTCTTTTGTTTCTTTGTCATTGTAAACAGCGATTGTCGGGTCTTCTTCTGCCATACGGTTGAAAGCCTGCGCAATTTTTTCTTCGTCGCCTTTGGCTTTGGGATAAACCGCAACCGAAAGGTTGGGGCGCGGGAAGTCAATTTTAGCGATGGCAACATCGCCTTTAGCGGATAAAGTATCGCCTGTAAGCACATTGCCGAGTTTTGCCACAGCGCCGATATCACCCGCACCGATAGTTGAAGCATCTTCTTGTTTTGAGGCTTTAAGCCACATAATCTTGGAAAGGCGTTCTTCGGAAGAAGTGCGGTTGTTTATAAGGCGGATATCATTTTTAACAACGCCCGACAAAACCTTGAAGTAGGAAAGTTTGCCGACAAATGGGTCTGCAATGGTTTTGAAAACACAAAGTGCTGTATCGCCCGAATTGTCGAAAACCTTTTCTTCACCTTCGGAAGTGGTGTATTTGGCATCGGCAACAGATGGGAGAATGTTCAGAAGATTGTCTACCATCATTGGTACAGCATCGCCTGTTTGCTGTACGCCGCTGTAAACGGGACAGATGTCACCGTTCTTAACACCTAAAGCCATACCGTGAAGCATTTCTTGCGCGGTGAATTCTTCACCTGCAAAATATTTTTCCATTAACTCTTCGTCGGTTGTGGCAATGGCTTCGAGCAACATACTTCTCATATTGTCAATTTCTTCGCTTACAGGCATACGCATTTCTTTAATTTCAAGCCCTGTGCAAGCATAAGCCTTGTTTTCAATAAGGTTTATGTAGCATTTAACCTGTTCGTTTTCGATATAGGGAACAACAACAGGGCAGATAACAGCACCGTATTGACCTGCAAGTGCAGATAATACACGGTAGAAGTGAGCATGTGAAGAATCAAGTTTACCAACAAAGAAAGCAACGCTTTTTCCGAGCGCGCGCGCTTTTTCAAAAGCTTGTTTTGCGCCTACTGTAAGACCCGATTTACCGGAAATTGTAATGATGGCGCTATCAGCAGCAGTTAATGCTTCGTAAATACCGCCTGCAAAGTCAAAAAGACCCGGAGCATCTATAATATTAAGTTTACTCTCGTTTATTTCGAGCGAGTAAACCGAAGTGGAAACTGAAGTTTTTCTTTTCTTTTCTTCGGCATCAAAATCCATTACGGTTGTGCTGTCGCCTATCTTACCTATACGGTCGGTTGCTTTGCCGTAGTAAAGAATAGCGTCAGCCAGAGTTGTTTTGCCTGAACCGCCGTGTCCCAAAAGGGCAACATTGCGGATGGCGTCTTTAGTATAGTCTTTCAATTTGATGCACTCCTTTAAGTGAATAGTTTACAAAATTAAGTATATCACAACTTTTTAGTAAATACAACCAAAACTTATAAAAAACTTTCAAAAAAATTATTTAAAAGTAATAAATTTATGCAATTTGCAGTAAACAGTGCGCTTATATTTATTAAAAATTTCAAAGCGTTAATTAAAAGATTACAAAATGTTATTTTTTGTGGCAAATTTTGGCGCAAAAATTACAATAGTGAAATAATTTGTAACTGAATTGTTTTTGGAAATTTAAAAGTGAATTGTATATAATTAGTATATAGAAACAAAGGAGGCGGTATTATGCGTAAAAATGTTATATTTTCATTACTACTTACAGTTTGCGTTGTAGTGCTGTCTTTTGCTTGCGTTAAACCCGAAGCGGCTGATAATTCTTTGCTTGAAAGCACAGGCGCTGCGGTTATAACCGTTTCTAAAAACAATTCAACCGACAAAGCGCTTGAAACCCGTTTTCTTAATATGCTTAATCACAACTTTGTGTATAATGAAGATTTCTATGACGACAGCGTGTTGGTTAATAATTCGGTTTTGGCAGTTCTTGATTTAGCAGAGGATTCTTACATTGCCGAAGATTACCTCAAGGATTACGTTTTCAATATGTACGGTAAGATTTATAAAGATTTTTCTTTCTTGGGTGAAGATTTTACCGAAA
Source organism: uncultured Ruminococcus sp. (assembly GCA_964416955.1). Classification (GTDB taxonomy): domain Bacteria; phylum Bacillota; class Clostridia; order Oscillospirales; family Acutalibacteraceae; genus UBA737. Next base: position 5,872 of record CAYQFW010000025.1, on the reverse strand, counting down.
AAGAGGGTTATGTTTATATTCTTCCGCGCGGGTATAATGAATACAGCCATAAAATCGTTTCGGTTACCGATAATAACGATGGTAGTTATACCGTTATAAGCGATGTTGAAATCTCTTATGAAGACGGCAGCGTTGAAACTTTAGTCTGTGAAACAGTATTTTTAGAAAATACAGAATCCGCTTTCGGTTATAATATAATGTATAGCGACATTATCGAAGAAGCAGTAAGCGGTGTTGATTGTTAATAATGAAATTTGAAACGCTCAAGGAATTTTCCTTGAGCGTTTTTTATAACCATTATAATGCTATTTGGTTTGCTGCAAATTCTTTCGCGGTATCAGTTACCGATTTGTGACAGGTGAACATTATTATTTGACCGTTTTCGGAATATTTTTTCAAGAAACCGAGAGCGGTTTTTGTGCGTGAATCGTCATATTGAGCCAACGCATCGTCAAGAATAATCGGCAAAGCGCCGTTTTCTTCGGTTAGTAGGTGAGATAATGCCAAACGCAAACTAAGATACGCTTGGTCGGCAGTACCGCTCGATAAGTAGTCGAGCTCGTGACTGCCGAAAACATCGCTTTTTTCAACCGCTATGTCAAAGGATTTTGAAATTGACATATTGCTATATCTGCCGTTTGTGAGACCTTGGAAGATTTCGCTTGATTTTTTCTCCAAAACTGAGCCGTAACTTTGACGGACTTCGGCGTACGAATCAGCAAGCACTGACAGCGCAATATCCAAACAGTCGCAGTAGTCTTTTTGAGCGGCTGTTTTTTGTTTAAGAGCATCAAGTTCTTTCCTCATTACTTCGGGGTCTTTTGTGCTTTTTGAAAGAGTTTTGATTTCTGCCAAGGCGGTCGCTAACTGGGTTTTGCGGTCGGTTAAGTTTTGTAAAAGGGATTCGTAATCTGTCTTCAAGGCTTCGAAATCAAGGGTGGTATCAACGGCTAAATTATTGAGTTTCTCCTGTGCCTGCTCGTAGGAAATATTGCCGATATCCTTTAAAATATAGTTGATATTTTGCTTTAATTCTTTTTGCGCTTCGGCATTTTTCTTCACGGTTTCAAGTTTTGTTCGCACTTGTTCGGTGTTGCCTGCCGCACTTAAAGTGGAGAAAAGATTTAAAAGTGTTTCGGTTTCGGTTTCTTTTTCAGTGACGAAAAGTTCAATTTCAGCGTTATTTTGCGCAAGTTTTTCTTTTTGATTTTCAATCATTGCTGAATTTGTATTGAGCGCGGTGTTGATAGCTGTGAGATGGGCTTTTTCGGAAGCGATTACCGATATTAACTGATTTTCTTTTAATTTGAGGTTTACAATCTCGGCTTCGTTTTTGGAGTTTCTTTGTTTTGCTTTTGAAGCGGTGATTAACGCTATACATATAAATATAACCGTCAAAACAACGCTCGCAAAGGCTAAAATAGTGGTAAGATTATTAAGGAAAAACGGAATACTTATAATTGCAAACACGCTCGCTAAAATGAACCACAGAACGCTCGGTCTGGCTTTAGGTAAGGCGGAAAGTTCTTTCAGTTTTGCTGTGGTGTCACGGTTTTCTTTTTCAAGGTTTTCAATTTTTAGGTTAAGTTCCTTGAGTTTTTCGGGTGTGGCATCGGTTGTGGGGTTCAGCGCCAACTTTAAATTGCTTTCCAAAAGAGCGTTTTCATTTTGTTTTGTGACAATTTTCGACTCTATATTTTCAATTTTAGAAAGGCAGAATTCCACCTTTCGCACAAACATTTCGTCGGCAATTTTGCCGTCGCTCAAAGCCAGTGATTTATTAAGCTCGTCAAGGCGAGATTTAAGGGTAAGCAATTCTTTCAACTTTTCAGCGTTGCGCACGTCATTTTCGGCTTCAATTTTGGATTTAATAATCAAAGCCTTTTCTTGCAAAGTTTTGATTTCTTCTGCCATTTGCTGTGATTTTTCTTTGGCTATTTCTATTGTTTGTTGGGATATAACCAAAGCGTCAAGCTCGTTTTCAAGTGCTACGCACTTTTTCAAATTTTTATCATATATACCACTTCGCCCGCTTTTTGACATCAGTTCATATTTGGCAGTTTCAAGTCGCTTGTTAACAGCATCATAAGAAACGGTTTCGTCGCCTGTTGACGCAATGTTAGAAAGTTTACCGTTAAGTTCACCGCAGGCTAAATTGTTGCTTTCCGGAAAACCGAACTGACCGATGAATATACTGCGTTCAAATGCGGCTACAGAAAGACCGAAAAGTGAAGAACCGATATCCGCCGAAACGGTTTCGCGATTGCCGAGCCCTAAATCAATAAGGGTTACCTTATCGGTCGAGTTAGAGTTGCCGAAAATACGCTCAATGCGGTAAAGTCGTCCTTTGTTTTCAAAGTCAATACTGCCTGCCATAACGCTGTTATCCCAAGGGGTGTATTTTTTTCGTAGGTTTTTGTTAAGCCCTGCGCCCGAGCGTTCGGTACCGTAGAACATCATTTTAATGAAGTTCATAACGGTGGTTTTGCCCTGCTCGTTGTCGCCGTAGACAATATTAAAATTGTTATCTAAATTTAAATCGAGATTTTTAAGTCCGCCAAAAGCGGAAATGTGTAAGGCTTTAATCTTCATTGTATTTCACCTCGCCGCTAAATGCCCGAAGTCCTATTTTAAGCGCCTTTTTAAGTTGCGCATTGTCTTGTGTGGAGTTGATTTTTTTGAGCATATTTTTAACAAAAACGCCTTTGAGTGAAGTCTCTTTTGAAAGCGCTTCAAGGTCAATTTTGTATTCAGTAGAATCTTTGATTTTTACAAAGTAAAGTTTTTCACTAAGTCGGGCGGTGATTTCGGTAAGATTCAGATTAAATTCCTCGTCAATATCGCCTGTCAGTTCAATTTTATAAAGGTTGTTCTCGGAATTTGTATATTTCTCTTTTAAAACAGAGAGAATATGTGAAGAAATATCATTCACATCTGTAATGTCAACTTTTTCGTGTATGTGTTTTCTTTTAGAAACAGGCACAAACTCCAGTTCGGTTTTGCCCTTGGAAATTTGACCGAGATAGATGCCTTTTTCGTCAAGTTCGTCAAAGCCCTGACCTTCTGGACAGCCGCAATAAGCAAAGGCTGTGTTTTCAATTTTCCCGATAGGTGTGTGCTTGTGAACGTGACCGAGTGCGATATAATCCATACCGCTTTTTTTGATAAATTTAGGGGTTATCGCATTGTAATCAGACTCAAGGTCGCCTTTGAGTTCACCGTGCTGTACCATAATGTTTATATAATCGTCTTTTGGCACGGAAAGGCTGAATTCTTCTTGTCCTTTAAGATGCGCTGTCACAAAAGACCTGCCGTAAACACGTGTTTTTATGTCGTCAAAGGTGAAACAGGTGTCGTTTTCGGGCAGAACATAAAGGTTTTTTGGAAGAATTTCTGCACTAAAGGGCGATTCGTTGTTAAGCGGGTCATGGTTGCCCGCGCAATATACAACCCTTATTTGCGGCACAGATTCAATTTTTCTTAAAACCGCGTCAGAAAAAACGGTGTCAATCGCCGCAGTATCAAAAAGATCGCCCGCAATAGCGATAATATCCACGCTGTTTTGCGCGCCTAAATCAATTATATTTTCAAATGTTAAAAGGGTCTCAAATCGGCGGCTGTCAGCATTGGCGCCCAAAAAGGCATCAGCAGCTCCGATGTGAATATCTGCACAGTGCAGAATTTTAACATTGCTCATTAAAACACGTCCTTGATATTTTTATCTTTATAATATCATATCATAGTTACTGTTATTTTTCAATTAAAATTAAAGGTATTTAAAATTGACTTTAGCACTTTTGTGTGTTAAAATGTTTATAAACTACTTTAATGAGGTGCCGTAATGGAAAAAAACGATTTTAATGACTTGTTTTTTGATGCTGTTTTGACTCTTGAAACAAGGGAAGAGCTTTATAAATTTTTCAGCGACGCTTGTACACCAAAGGAAATTTCTGCAATAGCACAGCGTTTTGCAGTGGCAAAAATGCTTAATGAAAAGCAGATTTATAATGATATAGTGAAAGCAACGGGCGCTTCAACCGCCACTATAAGCCGTGTTAACCGTTCTATAAACGAAGGTTTTGAACTGGCTTTTAAAAGGTTGAAGTAATATGTATAGTGATTTTGCAGAGTATTATGACAGTCTTATGTATGATGTGAACTACAAAAAGCGCACGTCATATCTTTTGAAACTTTTTAAAAAATACGGTAAAACCCCTGAACTTTTGTTAGATGTTGCCTGTGGTACGGGCGGCTTTTCAAATGAGCTTGCTTCGCAGGGGATAGAGGTTATCGGTGTTGATATGTCCGAAGAGATGCTGTCGCTTGCTCGCGAAAAGACGGCAGAGAAAGGGCTTGATATTCTTTATCTTTGTCAAAAGGCAGAAGAGCTTGACTTATACGGTACGGTTGACGGTGCGATTTGTTGTCTTGACAGTCTGAATCATATTACCGATTATAAAAAGTTTTGCAAAGCAATAGAAAAGGTTTCGTTGTTTTTGGAAGAGAAGTGCCTTTTTATTTTTGACCTTAATACCGAGTATAAACACAAAGAAGTTTTGGGTAACAATGTTTTTGTTATTGAAACTGAAGATGTTTATTGTGTTTGGGCAAATGAGTTTTCGCAAAAAGATTTGAGTGTTGATATAAACCTTGACTTTTTTGTTAAAAAAGGCGATTTTTATGAGAGATTCAGTGAAGATTTCCGTGAACGCGCATATACTATGGAAGAGATAAAAACTGCTTGCGAAAGTGCCGGACTTGAGGTTGTGGAAGTTTTTGATGATATGACCGAAAATGCGCCAAATGAAACAAGTGAACGCGCGGTTTTTGTCACAAGAAAGGTAAAATAATGGGAAAACTTATAAGATGTATAACGAGTGAGGGAGCGGTTATGGTATCGGCTGTGGACAGCACCGATATTGTTGCTCGCACTGAACAAATACACGAAACTTCTGCGGTTGTTACCGCGGCTCTCGGCAGAATGCTTACCGCCGTTTCAATGATGGGAAATATGCTTAAGGGTAAGGATAATTCCGTATCTTTGAAAATTGATGGCGGCGGACCGATTGGTGCTATTACTGTTTCGAGCGATTCTACCGGTAATGTGCGCGGTTATGCGCAGAATAGTGTTGTGGAAATTCCCCTAAAACCCAACGGTAAACTTGATGTTTCGGGAGCGGTGGGCACAAACGGTAATTTGTTTGTAGTAAAAGACCTTGGTATGAAAGAACCTTATAACGGTTTTGTGCCGATTGTTTCGGGTGAAATTGCTGAAGATATTACTTCTTATTATGCTACAAGCGAGCAAATCCCGACGGTCTGCGCTTTGGGTGTGCTTGTAAATCCTGATTTGACAGTAAAAAAGGCAGGGGGATATATTCTTCAACTTTTGCCTTTTACTGAGGATGAAATTATTACCAAAATCGAAAATAATCTTGCGCGTGTAAAACCTGTTACACAGCTTTTAGACGAGGGAATGGATATTGAAGATATCGTTCGTGATGTGTTACAAGGTTTTGAGGTGGAAGTCATATATACACAAGAAGTTGAATATAAATGTAAATGCAGTCGGGAAAAAATCGAGGCAACTTTACAAGGACTTGGAAGAAAAGAACTTGAGAGTATGGTCAAGGATTTACCCCAAGTAGATGTGAAATGCCACTTTTGTAATACCGATTATAGCTTTTCAAAAACCGATATTGAAAATATTTTGAAAAAAATATAAAAAAATTAAAAATTTCGCTTGACAAAGTCAATGTATTGTGGTAATATATTGCTTGTCGCCGGTGAGTTGCCATTGGCAAGCCAGCGCGGTCATCGTGGGAGCATAGCTCAGCTGGGAGAGCATCTGCCTTACAAGCAGAGGGTCACA
>CAYQFW010000024.1:8123-10028 GCA_964416955.1 uncultured Ruminococcus sp. | reverse complement strand
GCTGATTTTATTGATGCCTTAAATGCAAAGCTTGAAGTTTTAGGTTGCGGTAAACTTGCGACTGTTTTGGGCAGATTTTACGGCATGGACCGTGACAACCGTTGGGACCGCGTAGAAAAAGCTTATTCGGCTTTAGTTTACGGCGAAGGTATTAAAACCGATGACGGTGCCAAAGCTGTAAGGGAATCATATACCCAAATTGACGCCGACGGTAAAAACATCACCGACGAATTTGTTATTCCCACAGTTATTGACGGTACCGAAAGAATTAAATCGGGCGACAGCGTTATCTTCTTTAACTTTCGTCCCGACCGTGCGCGCGAAATCACCCGCACATTTGTAGACGATGCTTTTGTTGGTTTTGAACGCAAAGGCGGAAAACTTGATGTATTCTATGTTTGTATGACACAGTATGATGCTTCCATGCCAAATGTAACCGTTGCTTTCAAACCGCAGTCACTCACAAATACTTTAGGTGAATTTATCGCCAAAAACGGTCTTACTCAACTTCGTATCGCTGAAACCGAAAAATATGCCCATGTAACATTTTTCTTTAACGGCGGTGTTGAGGTTGAATATGAAAATGAAGACCGTATACTTGTCAACTCACCTAAGGTTGCAACCTATGATTTACAGCCCGAAATGAGTGCTAACGAAGTTTGTGATAAGGTTTGTGAACAAATCGAAAGCGGAAAGTATGATGTTGTTATCCTTAACTTTGCAAACTGTGATATGGTTGGACATACAGGCTTCTTTGATGCCGCAGTAAAAGCGGTCGAGACTGTTGATACTTGTGTAGGAAGAGTTCAAGATTCAACCGAAAAAATGGGCGGCGTAATGCTTCTCACAGCCGACCACGGTAATGCAGACCGAATGCTTGATACCGACGGTTCACCCTTTACAGCGCACACCACAAACCCTGTTCCCTTCTCGGTTATAGGCAAAGACTGTAAACTTCGCACAGGTGGTAAACTTTGTGATATTTCACCCACCATTATCAAACTTTTAGGTTTAGAACAACCCCAAGAAATGACAGGTGTATCCTTAATTAAATAATTACAGTCTATACATCTCAAAAAACTGCAGTCCCAAAAGGGACTGCAGTTTTTAATTCACACTACAAAATTCTCCCATTTCTGTATGTTCCAATTTTGCAATTCTTCTATTCATTGTTTTGATTTTTTCTTCAATTACAGGTACTCGTGCGGCTACTGTATTGTGCGCATCAACCTTTTTTTCAAGTTGCTCCAAGCGGTAATTCACAAGTTTACTCGAAGTTATAATACCGCCTGCCGTACCCAAAAGTGTACCCGCGAAAGAAATCAAAGCCACAATTACCGTACTGCTCATTGATTTTCTCCTGAATTTAAATATTTTTTAAAATTTTCCCGTTGATTTTTGTATTCGTCTTCCGTTCCGAAAAGTGATGAGTAGGAAAACAACAGATATCCCTTAATATCCATATCAGCATCGCATATTCTTGCTTGCCTCGCAATTATATCGCTGTTTTCGGTCCATTCCTTAATGTCAGCCTCCAAAGTTGGCTTCGCTTTATAAAACCCCAAGCCGATTTTAAGTGTCACTTCGGGGTTAATACTCGCAAGCGCTTTCCATTCATCTATTAGATTTTCAAAGCGGAAATCTTCATCAGGATATTCAAAACCAAAATAAACTTGCGGTATAATTTCGTCGATATATCCCTTTTCAATCCAAAACGAAACATCAGCATATAGATTATTATAATTTTGCTCAAGCGATGCGGTTGGACTTACGCTAAAAATAATTTCACTGTCAGCATATTTTATAACCTTATAACATTCGCTTATAAGACAGTTAACATTCCAACGCCGCCAATCCGCCAATGATAACGGCTCGGCGGTTTCTTTTGTGTATTTTTGAAAAGAA
>CAYQFW010000024.1:0-8113 GCA_964416955.1 uncultured Ruminococcus sp. | reverse complement strand
AATCGTCGAAATGAATTCCGTCAACTTCATATTTTGCCACCAGTTCTCTTATTCCGTCAAGCACAATGTTTTTTACATCATTACTTGCAGGATTAAGATATATACCGCTTGCAAAACCCACATTGCTGTCATTTTCTTTTATATCATCATTAAGCCACTTATAAGCAGGGCTTTGGTGGTCGATTTCTTCAATATTAGTTGTGCTTGTCGAAATTCTGTAAGGATTTATCCAAGCGTAAACCTTTAAATCTGCTTCCTTGCATTCTTCTAAAATATATGCAAACACATCATAATCATAATTTTTCACGCTGCTGTTAAGCGGAAAATAATCAGATTTATAAATCGAATCACCAAAAGCCCTTGTGTGTATGTAAAGATTTTTTATTTGCATTTTCTTACAATTTTCTATAACCTTTGCAAACTCTTGTTTAAAATCACCTTTAAGCATTGTGCCAAGTTCATAATAAGTAATCCAAACCCCGTTTTGAGAGTCGAACTTTTTACTGCAACCTGTGCAAAAAATTATAAAACATACTGCTAAGCACAAAATAAAAATCTTTTTCATAACCACTACCCTGTTATTCTATAAGAAATTTCGGTTTCACCAATACTTATAAGGTTATCTGAACTCACGGTTAAAAAGACGGTATCTACACCATATAAATGTGGGACAATTCTTACCGATTTATGCTCATGCTTACTGTATTCTTCACCAATAAAGCCAAAATTGATGCTTGTTATCTCCTGTGAATTGACAACAATTTGGGCTTTACCTACTGCCGAAAGCGAAAGATAAATACTATCAATATTTACCCTTTTGCCCAAATCCGATAAGCAAAAATGTTTAGTAGTCATACTACTGTTTATCTTTTTTTCGCCTTCGGTCACAATACCGTCACTGTCATAATACATATAAACGTCCGTTTCACCTTCAAGAGTTGTCATATAAGCAATTGTGCTGTCAGGGGAAATACAAAGAAATCTGAACTTTGCATTATGATAAAATCCGCTCTCGATTAAAAATTCTTCGGGCACAGACCACAAAAATAATGCCTTACTGTTAAGGTCAACTGCCACTATCCTGTTACCGTTAACCAAGAAATAATAATTTTCATTACCAACAGCAAAGGTTTGTTTGAAATTGTAATTCGGCATTTTTTCCGTAACACAATCAGATATATTAACAATCTTCGGTGTAGTGGCAGAATCAAGCAAATAAATATTATTATCCCTTCCAAGCCACAGATTAACATTTCCGCAAAGTGCCAAAGTTCGTTTGTTTTCACAGCCTATTCTTTCAGAAATCTGACTTACGCCAATGCTATCTGCCTTTTTGAAAATAGTATCATTATCGCTCAACAGCGATATTTCGTTAATACTATCCCCCGCCTTGAAATCAAGTGTATAAATTTCATAAGATTTAAAAGCTATTATTTTGCCTTGTTCGACCGAAAGCGCGGTTATTTCTGCATCAACATCTCCTACTGTTGCACAAGAATTTTGAGGAAAATAAAGCGGATTTTCATAACTTGTAACAAACACTGTGTTTCCGCTTTCCCCACCTGCTAAGAGCAATTTAGAATTGTTTCTCACGCTGCAAGTAGAATAAACAACCTTTGAAAAACCCGAGGGTATTTCCTTTGTGGCTGTTATTTTAATATTATTTTCGTGATACTTAGGCATTACAGGTACTGCATAATCTGTACTGTCAACCATAAAATAAACCGTTCCTTTTGTACGGTCAATTACAGCGGTTACATCCTTGCTTTGAAACTTTTGAGTATCTTTAGTTGCATCACCATCTATTTTCCATTCAACATAATCAAGCAAAGTGTAATAAATTCTACACACAACAGATTCATTTGCAAGATTTGAAAAAGGAAGTCTGAAAGAATTTGAATATCCATCCGAAGTATAATAGGCATTAAATCTGCCGTTTAACATATTGGGTGATTCAAGTGTTTTAGGTGTAGGCGCCGAAAAAGATGCTTCCGACCGCGCGGTATCATAAAGATTTCCTCTGCCGTTTATATAAATTGTCGGCACATAATAATCATAAATTCGGTTCCACTCGCTGAAAGTTTCGTCAATCTCATAGATATAATAATATCTTTGACTGGTGTCCCCACCGTTTTGAAGCGTTACAAAAGCAAATATTCCGCCACCTGTTTCGGATTTTCCGTTATAAAAAAGTATATTTATCGGCGTATAAAAAATATCACTTGTGGTCCTCAAAAATGACATATGACCAATGGGACTGATATTGCCAACAAGGTCAACAAGATAGACATAAGTATAATGTGCGTAGTCGTCAGTCAAAACATCTGATGTAGCAATTCTGTGATACGATTCGTTATAATATACCTCGGTATCTGTGATTTGGTATTCAAGTTTACCTGTATAACCGTAAATTGTAGTTTCAACTGCACGCCTTGTTTCACCGTAAAACCCCGGGCGAGTTTGCAAACATGAATCTTTATACCACATATTCTCACAATCGCATAACTGATTGTCTTGAATTTTTGTATATGGATTTTTATAATCGACACCGCCGTCAAATTTCGCCACCTTAAAAGTCTTTATAGATTGCCTTTTCAATGAATTATATTTCATTTAATCAACTCCGTAACTGACAAATGGCATTTTGTCCACAATTTTTTCGGTCTTCGATAAAGCGGCAGACCTTTTAGCGTTGTATAAAGCAGTAAAAATCTGATTTTTAGCACCGTCGCCTTCAACTAAAGACATTATCATCGCGGTTCCGTAACATAAAGCGTCAAGACCTTCCTTTGTTGCCAAAATCTCATCTGACAAACGCTCAATTAAAGGTATCTTCAAATCAAGGCAAATTTGATTTATAATATCCGGCGCTCTTTTAAGAAGATTTTCTTCACAAGCGTTAACGGTATTAGTGTTAAGATAGCCCAAAAGTCCCAAAACTCTTCTGTAAATATCATTGCCCGTCATTGTTTGCCACCTCCGAATTTTCACTTTTAAGTAATGCATCTCTATCACTTACCACGCCGTCAGGCAAACGAACAATTAACTGTTCTCGGTTAATTATTCCTTTATCATAAAGGCTCAAAAGTGTATCAGTACGTTCTTTTTCGCTGTAAACCGTGCTGTTTGCCACGTCTACTTTAGTATTTACAATAATGTCTTTATAGCGTTCCGCATCAAAATCAAGATACCACACACCTTTTTCATCTTTAATCTTGATTTTACGGTTACCGTATCTTGTAATCCAAAATTCTGCCCATATCCTTGCGGTTGATTCTATAAAACTGTAAAAACGGTTTTTAATAATCTGTAAAGGCATAACCGCAGCATCGCGCATTGTCATAAGTGCAGTAGCATTGTCGGCTTTTGAATCACCAAGGGCAACTTCATTTGCTCCGCTTTGGGTTAAAGTATTGTTTATAAGTGAATTTATACTACTGTCATAATCTTTTTCAAAAGTAGGCGGAGTTACATATTTAACAGCACCCGCAACATCTTCGCTATTACCATACACTTTGATAATCTGCCCTGGCTCGTTAGTGATTTTTTCGGTAACAGTATCACCGTTAACAAGCATAATTGGCATACCCGTTGTCATAGCCGACCATACATTTGCGGTTATCATACGGTTAATAGCAATTTGATTTGGAATTAAATATGTAATTTCGCTTTCACCATAGGCGCTGTTGTTTTTACGTTCCCACTTAAAAACCGATATCGGATAAAGCTTAAGCCCCGTATCAAATTCAGGCCTTATGACTGCATTTTCACAAACCTTTATACATTTAATTGTATATCCCGATTCCTTTTTATATTCCTTAAACAATTTGGTCAGCACCATAATTTTGCCGTTATTTTGTGAGTCTTCAATCATACGAAGAGTTGAAATATCCGCGCCGTGCAATCTTGCTTCTCTGACAACAGCTTGAGTATCGCAAACCGTTGATATTATAATATAAGGTTGAACTTCAACATCTTCTGTGTAAACATCTGCAAAATATACATCTTCAATATCCAGCACCTGACAGCAAATATCCCCCTTGATTTTAACCTGCTTGAAATCATCTGCATAAAGACCTGTCCTAACATCACTATCCCAATATGTATAAAGCACACCCGTGCCTGTAATATAAGCATTCCGCAAAACCTTATCCTGCAATTCCGAAAAATTTATCCTTTCCGCAGTGGTATCAAAATACTTTCCGAAAGCCGAAGTCATAACGGTTACTTCTTCGGGTGAATCATCTTTAATACTGTTTCTTGAAAGAACAAAATCACTGTCTGTGGGTATACCTTCAGCAGAAAAATCCACCTTTATCGGCGCATTTAAAACCTGCGACATTTTATAGTCACCAATACGCTTAATAATATTATGACGAACAAGCGGTCTTTCGTTTCCGCATTTTGCCCCATGCCATTGGTCGCCTATATAAAAGCGTTCATTAATGCGGTTTTGCTCATACATACCGCGCTTACCCAATGACGATTTATATGCCACACCAGACCTATATTCTCCAAATATTTCATTAGGTTGCTTTGTCATATCATTTCTCCTCTCCACAAGGGAGGTTTCCCTCCCCTGCGAATTTTAAAAGTATTTTTACTCTACAGTTACAGTGGCAACAGCAGAATTAACGCTTGCAGTTCCGTTAACAAAAACCTTTGCGAAATAATAATACTTTCCTGCTTCAAGGTCGGTAGGAATTGTAAAGGTTGCCGAAGTTGCACCCGCAATCTTACGGGCATTAGCTCCTGTTTCATCTGAACATTCATACCACTGATAAGAAAGATCTCCATTACTCTTACCCGCAACACTCAAAGAGCCCGAAATTGAACCTTCAGTAACGGTCTTATTTGAGGGCTGTGAAGTTATAATAATTTCAGGTGAAACCCAAACCCAAACAGCATCAAGACCGCTTTTGCTTACAAACAAATCATAATAAATTCTGTAATCAAATTTATAAGCATCGGCATCGATATTCTGCTCGGGAGTAAAAATGCGCATATTTTCAGTCTTTTTAACAAGATGTGCGCCTGATTTTGGGGTAACAAGCATATAAATCTCTCGGGCATTATCTACAGGTGTAAAACCGTTAGTACCGAAAGTATATGCCGTTTTCATACGTTCGCTTACAACAGGAATAATCGTAATACCGTTAATAGATTTAACCTTCAAAGTTATATCTCCCTGTTTAAAATCACTTACTGTAATCATTTTTGAAATTTCGGAAGAACTTTGTAAAGCAGCATACATATAACTATCAACAAACGCCACCAATTCTTCATCATATCCCACTACCGACTGAACCTGATTAACAAGTTCGCAAAAAGCCGCAAAAGGTTCGGCAATATCACCTTGGATAGTGTTGGCGCGTGTCATTGCCAGACCGCCAAGTTTTGACAAAACATAAGCATCGCATTCAGGAACCACCTTTGTGCGAACATATTCACCCAAAATTTTACCTGCAAGATTTGCAATACCTGTTTCATCCATATCTTCGCGGTCAATTTGTAATGAACGCGCACGGTCCATCTGCATTGTGTAAGAAGTATTGCTTACAGTAATTGCGCCTTTTGTGAAACCTGTATCGCGGTCATAATCGGCAAGACCTTGGAAATCTACATCAGGGATAATTACAGTTTTTGCACCCACAAATTTTGTAGCAAGCGCATTATCGCTGAAAAATCCTGTTGCAGACTTCTGTGCAAACATTTTATCAAGTTCGGTTGAATATCTTAAAGCATTTTCAATTGAATTTATAGACATAATAATTTCTCCTTGATTTTTTATTTTTGCCAGAGTCCTTTTAAGAACTCCGCAGTTTCGGGGTTGTCAGCCCCTTTTTTGTTAATTAGCGAACCCGTTGCAGATTGCTCTGCTTTGAGTTGATTTTTTATACTCGCTTTGATTACGAGTTCTTGCTTGTGAAGATATCTTAAATATTCATCAAGCAAATAGGTACCTTTTAGTTTTGCGGACTCAACAACACTTTCGGGTAAATCTTCCAAAGATTTAATTTTGGGGAAATTTTCAACAATTTCATCAAAGCCAAAAACTTCATCACAAGGAGTTTTTTCAAGTTTTAAGATGTGCTCTGCAAACTGTCTGTCTCCACCGCATTTTTCAAGAATTTCACTTTCTCGCAAAGCGGATTTTTGAAGTTTCAACGACTCTAAAAATTCACCCACACTTTTACCTTCGGCTTTAGCCAAACCTTTAAGCGCATCATAATCTTTAGAGATAACATCAAATTTCATACCCTTTTGTGCCAATTCCTGTGCCTTTTCCAAATCCAAATTCAAAACCTGCTTATTAAACTTAACAGGAACAATAATTTCAGACTGTTCGCTCGGTATGGTATCCGCTTGAATTTCAGCAATATTTTCATTATCGCTTTGGTTTGCATCGTTTTGAATAATATTTTCTGACATAATTTATTTCCATCCTTGTCTTATTGTTGCACGCTTCCGTCATAATTAAGGAAGTTTTCAAATTCTGTTTTTATAATCTGCAAGTCTTTATAAGTCTTTGCTGTAATTTTTTTAGCCCAAAGCCGCTTATTCTTTTTTACACCCACAAAAAAGCCGACTAAAAAGGCGTTTATTGCAGTAAAAATTATCAATACAACTGTCATACATCCCAGCCTCCGTTAAAATCTTTTTTGTCAATCTCGCCTTGATAATTACGGTCTTCAGCCTCCTTTCGCGGTTTGAAAAATTTCACATCCTCAAACGCGTAACGAAGCGCATCACAAAGATGATTTTGGCTATCTTTAGGCATTTTAAGACCGTTTTCACTACGCTTATCGTCATAAACATAGGAAGAAAGTTCTCTTATCATATTTACACAAGCGGGATTTACTGTTATCTGATATTCACAAATAGCCGAAATACCGTTAAGAACACTGTCACGGCCTTTTACAGACGGAGTTATTCTTGAAATCCCCATCCTTCGCAAATCATCGTTAGACTTTGGCTCTGCACAGTCAGCGCGAATACGTTCTTTTGCAAAACCCATTTCGGTAATTTTTTGGGCTATATCGCAGTTAAGCATCCGCTTTTTGTAAAATTCACTGTAAATATATATTTGTTTTTGTATGGGGTTGGCTTTAAAAGCCACAAATGCGGTCGGGTCGTTTGTATATCCGTAGTCAAGCCCAAAAAAACTTTTCCACATATACTCTTCTTCTCTTGGTACAGAGATTACCCCCACCGACCAATTTTCAAATACAAGCCCTTCGGAAATACCCCAATTCCCAAGGCCTGCAACCTCGTACTTTCTTCTGTTAGTCTTTTTCATTCGCTCAAAAACCTGTCTGTCGGTTTTATCAAGAAATTCATTACAAAGATAATTTGTTGAAAAGGTTTCAACATCAGAAGAAGCCGTGTCAAAAAAGCGTTTTTTCAGCCAATGAGTGTCACTCCAAGGGTTAAAAGTGAGAGTAGTCTGTTTATATAAAGGGGCAGGTACCATTCCCCTTGGGACAGAAAGGTCAAGTTTATCAAAGTCAGCTTCGTTAACAATTTCAAACGCTTCTTCAATCCAAACATAATTGAGATATCCATTTGAAACAGTTGTAGAAGCAAGTTTCAAAACATCGTCAAAACCACGAAAAATAATTTTTTGCCCTGTTGGTTTATAAACCATTTCAAGCGGTGACACGGTGTTGTTCCAATACTTCGAAACCCCAAGTCTTTCCTGTGCCCATTTTAGTTGTGCAAAGGTGCTGTCGCGGTGGGTGTTCATCACCTGCCGCACAACCAAAAGATTACTCTCCTTTTCTTTCATCAACCTGAAAATAAAGTTAAGTGCCGTTGTGGCTGATTTTTTGGAACCTTTACCGCCTTTTAATACACGGTAACGCTTTTTACAATTCCAAAATTTTTCATAACCTTGTCCGACAATTGCCGAAATTTTAATCTCGGATGTCGTCAACAATCATCACCGCCTTTAAGCCCTCTGACTTTTCCTCGGTTTTCTCGCTTGCGATTGAACGCAGTTCCTTTATAGCTGATAAGTCACCCGAAACCGCCTTTTTGTAAAGAGCAATCATTACAGCCGTTTTTCTTCGGGGGTCTTTTACCGCAAACCCCTCTTCTCTTAAAGAGAGTG
>CAYQFW010000023.1:0-10454 GCA_964416955.1 uncultured Ruminococcus sp. | reverse complement strand
CTTATCGAGTTCTACAAGACCGATATAACAAACGACGACCCCAAGGTTTGCGAATTTATGAAAAAGGCAACAGTAAAAGAAATTTTATCCAATACTGAACTTTGGGACGAAGATTTGTCATTCTTGGCAAGTGATATTATGGAGAAGATGAACTAATGATAATTCATAAACTCGACAATGTGGAAGTAAATCTCGCCGACGGTCATAAATACGCTCTTCGCGATATTAAAGAAGGCGAAAATATTATAAAATACGGCAACCCTATAGGTCACGCCGTAGCCGATATTAAAAAAGGCGACCACGTTCACTCCCACAATGTGAAAACCAACCTTTCAAGCAACCTTGAATATACCTACAAGCCCGAATACACTCCTACCGTAAAGGTAGAAAGTGACCAAACCTTTATGGGTTATGTCAGAGAAAACGGTGAAGTTGGAATACGAAACGAAATTTGGATTATTAACACCGTAGGCTGTGTAAACAAGATTGCTAAAAAATTAGCAGAAATCACGGGTGCTCACCACTTTGAGCACCCCTTCGGTTGCTCACAATTAGGCGACGACCAAACCAAAACCCAACTTATATTAAAGGGTCTTGTAAACCACCCTAACGCCGCAGGCGTTTTGGTACTGGGTCTTGGTTGTGAAAACAACAATATCCCTGTTTTCAAGGAAGTTTTGGGCGAATGGAACGACAAGCGCGTTAAATTTATGAACACCCAGGACTTCGACGACGATATTGCCGAAGGTGTACGCCTTATTAACGAGCTTAAAAGTTATGCCAATACATTTAAGCGTGAGCCTATCCCGATTTCGAAACTCAAAATCGGTCTTAAGTGCGGCGGCAGCGACGGCTTTAGCGGTATCACCGCTAACCCACTTGTTGGTTCATTCTCAGATAGCCTTATCTCAAAAGGCGGCAGCTGTGTTATGACCGAAGTTCCCGAAATGTTCGGCGCGGAGCATCTGCTTATGCAGCGTTGCCCGACAAAAGAACTTTTCGACAAAACAGTAGCGCTCATTAACAACTTTAAAGATTATTTTACCCGTCACAATCAGGTAATCTACGAAAACCCCTCGCCAGGCAATAAGGCGGGCGGTATCACAACCTTGGAAGAAAAATCTTTGGGTTGTATACAAAAGGGCGGTCTTTCGGAAGTGGTTGACGTGCTCGACTACGGCGACAGAGCGCAAAAGAACGGCTTGAACCTTTTAAACGGCCCCGGTAATGACATTGTGGCTATCACAAATCTTACCGCCGCGGGAGCCCACATTATTCTTTTCACAACAGGCCGCGGCACCCCGATAGGCGCACCCGTTCCTACTATTAAAATTGCTACCAATAACGGTATCGCAACCCGCAAATCTAACTGGATTGATTTTGACGCATCACCGTTGCTTACAGGTACTTCTATGGAAGACCTTACCGAAAGCCTTACCGATTATATATTGGAAGTCGCATCAGGCAAGGAAACCCGTAACGAAGAAAACGGCTACCGCGAAATTTCAATCTTTAAAGATGGTATAGTATTATAAAGGAGTTTTTTACTATGGGTATTATAAATAACGACTTTTATCTTTCAAACGAAACCGCAAAAAAGCTTTACCACGATTTTGCGGAAAATTTACCGATTATTGACTATCACTGCCACTTAGTTCCCAAAATGATAGCCGAAGACTACCGTTTTGAAGACGCTTACGATTTATTCCTTGGTGGTGACCACTATAAATGGCGTCAAATGCGTACTTTTGGTATTGATGAAGAATATATCACAGGTACTGCTGACCGCTATGAAAAATGGGTTGGCTTTTGCCGTGTTATGCCCTACCTTATCGGCAACCCGATTTATCACTGGACCGCTTTGGAACTTAAGCGTTACTTTGATATTGACGAGCCTTTAAGCGAAAAGAACGCTAAAGAAGTTTGGGACAAGTGTAATGAATATTTAAAACGCCCCGATTTCTCGGCGCAAAACCTTATTAAAAAATCAAATGTAGAAGTTATCTGCACAACAGACGACCCTGCAGACGATTTGAAGTATCATATCCAACTTCGTGAACAAGGCTTTTCTACAAAAGTTCTCCCTACATTCCGTCCTGACAAACTTGTAAACATTGAAAAGGGCGAATTTTTACCCTATTTGGAAGCTAACGGTATTGATTCTTACGAAAAGGCTTGCAGTTGGATGGTTGAACGCATCCGTTTCTTCAACGAAAACGGTTGCCGTCTTTCTGACCACGCTTTAGAGTATGTTCCCTTTGGCGTAGGCGACGCTAAAGCAGTTTTCGATAAGAAAATTGCGGGTGAAGACCTCACCGCAGAAGAAATTGACATCTTCAAAACCGCGATGCTTCGCGTTTGTGCCGAAGAATACACAAAGCTTGACTGGGCAATGCAGTTGCATATCGGTGCGCTTCGCAACAACAACACCCGTATGTTTAAAAAGCTTGGCGCCGATACAGGCTTTGACTCTATCAACGACCTTTGCATAGCTGAAAAGCTTTCGGCATTTATGAACTATCTCGATACCGATGATATTTTACCCAAAACCATTCTCTACACCTTAAATCCTAAGGATAACTATGTATTGGGAACAATGCTCGGCAACTTCCAGAAGGGCCCGACAGTTTCTAAAATTCAGTTTGGCTCGGGCTGGTGGTTTAACGATAACGCAAGCGGTATGGAAGCTCAGATGGATGCTCTTGCAAACCTTGGCAACCTTGGTAAATTTGTAGGTATGCTTACCGACTCCCGTAGCTTTGTTTCCTACCCCCGCCACGAATATTTCAGAAGAATACTTTGCAATATGGTAGGCTCTTGGGTTGAAAAGGGACTTTATCCGAAAGACTGGGAAGCCCTTAAGAATATTATCGAAGGCGTTTGCTATAAAAACGCTAAGGATTACTTCAAGTTTTAAGGAGATGTAAGTTCATGTATTTTAAAAATGCAACCCCTGAAAGTGTCGGTGTTGATTCTAAACAGGTTTTAAGCCTTATAAAAACCCTTGAAGAACACAATATACCCATGCACTCGCTTCTTATAGCGCGCGGTGACAAGCTCTTCTTCGAAGGTTACTGGGAACCTATGAAGGCAAACGAAAATCACCGTATGTATTCCGAAACCAAAAGTTATGTAGGTATCGCGGTAGCACAGTTAGCGGCGGAAGGAAAGATTAGTCTTAAAGACAAAATTGTTGACTACTTCCCCGAATACTTACCAAAAGAAGTACACCCTTATTTAGCAGCACAGACTATTGAGCATATGCTTAATATGCAAACCTGCTTTACCGACTGCTTCTGGTTTGAAAACCACGGCGGCGACCGCGTTCGCTACTACTTCTCAATGAAACCCACCCGCTACCCAGGTACTACCTACTACTACGACAGCACAGGCTCATTTATTTTGGGCGCTCTTGTAGAAAAGATTACAGGTAAAACTTTCCTTGATTACTTGAAAGATAAATGTCTTAGAAAAATCGGTTTTTCCGAAACTTCAAAGGTTCTCACCTGTCCGGGCGGTTTTGCTTGGGGTGACTCGTCACTTCTTTGTACCACCATGGATATGCTCCTTTTCGGCAGACTTGTGGCAAATAAGGGCGAATGGAACGGCGAACAGTTGCTTGACAGAAAAGCAGTTGAAAACGCATCTGCTACACCTATAACCTGCGAGACTTACGGCGGTCTTCAGCACACTTCCCGTGGCTACGGCCAACAAATCTGGGGTACTTATGACGATAGTTTCTGTTTCTACGGAATGCACGGGCAGTTTATGATTTACAACCCCAAAACCGATATAATTATGGCTTGTACAGCAGGTTGGCAACGCGGCAGCAGCGGAATTTCGCGCGATGTTCTCTTTACCGCCTTCTTTGATAAAGTGGTAAGAACCGCGGGCGAACCTTTGGCTGAAAGTTCTGCTTGTGAAGAACTTAAAAACTATGCTAACGGCTTAAAACTCACTACCGTTTGGGGTGAAAAAACTTCACCGCTTGTAGAAAAAGTAAACGGTAAAACCTTTAAAGCGGAAGAAAACCCAATGGGTATTACCGAATTCACTTTAAACTTTACTGCAGACGGCGGCGAGTTCAACTACATTAACGCTCAGGGCGAAAAGACAATTAAGTTCGGACTTCAGAAAAACGTTTTACAAATCTTCCCCGAAACAGGTTATTCTAAAGATATCGGCGGCGAAAGGTGCGAAGGTCACCAATACAAATGTGCCGCATCGGCTGCTTGGGCTCAGGAAAATAAGTTCAAGATTTTAGTTCAGATTATCGACGAATATATCGGAATTCTCGATATTATAATCGGTTTTAACGGCGACATCGCAGTTATCGATATGAAGGGCGACGGTGAAGATTTCTTAAAGGAATATAACGGCTACGCTACAAGTAAATAAAACAAAAATGCTTTCTCTCTTGAAAGCATTTTTTGTTTTAACAATATTTCTTTACAATTTCCTTTAATATATCCCAATTTTCTTCCATCTCTTGTACCAACTTAAACTGGGTGCGGCAACGGTCAAGGTTGTGTTCAGGGTACTTTGTTTTAAAGTAGGTGTCACCCGAAAGATAATCGGTAAGAAAACGCATACCGCATTCAACCGTCATCATCTTTGCGCCTTCGGGAAGTAGCATAATTTCGCTCGCCTTAAAATCGTCTTTAAGATTTTCCAAAAAGC
Organism: uncultured Ruminococcus sp.; assembly: GCA_964416955.1. Taxonomy (GTDB): domain Bacteria; phylum Bacillota; class Clostridia; order Oscillospirales; family Acutalibacteraceae; genus UBA737. The sequence goes on along the minus strand of CAYQFW010000023.1, from coordinate 5,774 downwards.
CTTCGGTATAAGCCTCGAAAAGACCGATATCAAGCTTTACTTTGCTAAGGTCTTTTTCGTCTTCAGCGGCAGTAGAAGCTCCAAAACGGATTGAATCACCAAAATCGGTAACCGAGAAGCCCGGCATTATGGTATCAAGGTCGATAACGCAAAGAGCGGTGCGGGTGTTTTTATCAAGCATAACATTGTTAGACTTTGTGTCGTTATGGCTAACGCGCAAGGGTAATTCACCGCGCTTGTTAGCATCTAAAAGAACGCTGTAAAAACTTTCGCGCGCCTTTACAAATTCAATTTCTTCCTTTACAGATGCGGCTCTGCCAACCTTATCTTCTTCCACAGCCTTCAAGAAATCGTTGTATCTCTTAGGAGTGTTGTGGAAATCTTTTATAGTTTCAAAAAGGGTTTCCGCGGGGAAATCTGCCAAATCTTTTTGGAATTTACCGAAAGCCTTTGCACATTCTTTAAAATCACTTACACTTTCGGGGAGCTCAAGGCATAATGACTCGGTAACGAACTCATAAACGCGCCAACATCTACTGTCTTGGTCGATATAATAAGCGGCGTTATTGTTAGTTTTAACAAGCACTAAAATCTCTCGCGGATTATCGGTTTTATTTTTCAAATGGTCGCAAACCTTTTCGATATTGCTCATAACTTCAGTGGGTACAAAAATCTTGGTGTTTACCGACTGCAAAATATACCAGTGTTCGCCCTTTTGGGTATCGCAAATAACCAAAAAGGTATCATTTATATGGCCGTTACCGTAAGGCTCGCAAGATTTTACATTACCTTCAATTTTAAAATTTTTGAGCGCTTCAAGTGCGCTTTTTTTTAATTCACTCATAATAAACCTCCAAAAACGGATTTTGAATGTTCATTATATCACCGCAAAATTAAAATTGCAATAGCCTTTAGTTCTTTTTTACAAAATACGGCGCGTTATATACAAAAAGCGCCGCAAGAAGCAACACTACACCCAAAAGCATAATAATAAGCCCCAAAGGTTTGCCCGTAAGCCGCCATCCTGTAATAACAAGCGCAAGCCCTACCGCAAAAAACAATGTTATTATAACTATTCTTAGTTTTGAATCTTTATTTATCACGCTATCACCCCTTAACACCGCCGACGGTCATACCCTCGGTAAGTTTTTTCTGAACACAAATATAAAGAATAAGGGTTGGTAACATTACAAGCACAAGCCCCGCGTACATAATGCCATACTCCGCCTTTGCCTGTTGACCCTGCATCAAATTCATAAGTCCTACAGGCAAAGTGCGTTTATCACCCGTACCTAAAAGCGTCATTGAAATTATATACTCGTTCCAAAAGGACAAAAAGTTAAAAAGTATAACCGTAATAATAGAAGGCTTTGCAAGCGGAAAAATTATTTTAACCATTGTGCCTAAATACCCCGCGCCATCGATATATGCCGCTTCTTCAAAATCGCGCGGCAAGGTTTCAAAATAACCCGAAAGCAGATAAATTGTAAAGGGCAAAGCCGTGGCAGCGTAAACCAGCGCCAACACAAAAAGATTATCAAGCAAAAATCCGCCACCAAAGGTCTTTTTCAAAAAGGTGTCGCCGTCACGAAGCATTAAAAATATGGGAACTACAATATAGTTTACATTTATAAAAAGCCCTGCCATAAAGCAACCGTTTAAAAATCTCCTTCCCCTGAATTTAAAACGCGAAAGGCAATATGCCGCAGGAAGCGAAATCACTAACAACATTCCAAGCGCCAAGGCGGTTACTATAACCGAATTCAGCATATACTGACCCATTGAAGCCTTTTGCCAAGCAGATATAAAATTGCCGAAGTACAAGCCTTCGGGCAGACTCCAAGGGTTGCCATAAAACTCGCTGTTTTGTTTTACTGATGCCAAAAACACCCACGCCACAGGCACCACAACCGATACAGCCACAGCCAAAAGACAAATATAAATAAATATTTTATAAAGCTTTTCAGTTTTCATATTCCGCCCCCTAATACTGCAAACTTTCACGTTTTGTAAGTTTGTTCACAAGAAGTGACAGCAAAAACGAAAACAAGAATATCACTACTCCCGAAGCCATACTATAACCGTAAAGCCCTGCATCTTTTTGCGAATACATAAAAGAAAGAACAACTTCACTTGCACCGTTAGGTCCGCCCGAAGTCATAGCCTTTACAAAAAGAAAAGCCATATTTATTGTGGAAATTATAAAAAAGGTAAGGGTTGTTCTTATATTTGTCCAAATAAGCGGTAGGGTTATATTAAAAAATTGACTAAGCCGCTTTGCGCCGTCGAGTGAAGCCGATTCGTAAAGACTTTCGGGTATAGACGACATCGACGCCATATACATTACCATATAATACCCCACAGCCTGCCATACCATAGCGATAATAATGCTTAAAATTACATTATCTTCGCCCTTCCATAAAATCGCCGTTTTTTCACCCCAAAATAGCGAAATAATGCTGTTTAAAAGCCCGTTATCTGTATCATAAATTGCCGAAAAAATACCCGATATTACTACAACCGAAAGAATATTCGGTATGTAAAATATTATTCTGAAAAGGGTATTCCCTTTGATTTTTTCTTTTGTAAGGCAAAAGGCAAAAAACAACGCACTGCCTAATGTCACAAGGGTTACTACCACCACCAAAAGCACGGTATTTTGCGCCGAGCGGATAAATCGGCTGTCCGAAAACAAGACCTTAAAATTTTCAAAGCCCACAAAGGTTTCACTCGTAGAATACGCGCCTCGCTCAAAAAAGGACATACGAAAAACCGTTACGGTAGGATAAACCATAAAAATTAAAAACAAAATAAAAGCGGGCGAAATACAAAGGCTTATAAATCTTTTTTCTTTGCTTAAGTTTTTCATTGTAACACTTACCTTTTAAAATTTCGGGGTGAGTACCTTTACCCACCCCAAAACAAAATTATTATTTAATCAAATTTTCGCGCATCTGTGCTGTTGCATTTTTAATATCTTCTACATACTTTTCTTTTGTGATTTTGCCCGAAACGAGCGAGTTTACAGGCTCGAAGAAATAATCCGCAACTTTGCCAAGTCCCGCAACCGATTTAAAGGCAGCAAAATTACCCATAGCCGCTTTAGCGCCGTTGTCATAAATTGAATAAAACATTTTATTGTCGCCCTCTAACTTATCGGCGATATTAAGCACAGGCTGAACAGCACCGCGAGAGGCAAAAATCTCGCACGCCTTATCACCGTAAAGGAAGGATATAAACTTCTTGGCTTCGTCTGTATTTTGCGCTTCTTTAGGTACCCAAATTTGTTCAATCCAAGTATATGAATACTGTTCTCCACTATCATTAACCGCAGGAAGTGCCGTCATACCCCATTTAAACCCATCAGCCGCCTTGGCATCTGCCATTTCGCCGACAATCCAAGTTCCGTTAGGCATAAATAAAGCTTCATTCTGCATTACAAGAAGTTGATTTTTGGTGAAATCCTGGTCATTCGCCTGTGCGGGTGTTTTGGGGTTAGTGTAAGAAGCGAGTTTAGTTATAATATCAAGAACAGTCTTGCCTTGCTCCGTATCCCAAACACCGTCTTCGTAATTGGTTACCTTTTGGAAGAAGTCTGCACCGCCTACCGAATACACAAGCGCGTAGAAAAATGTGTCAAAATATCCTGTTGTGGGGTAGGTAAAAAGATATATATCTTCTTTTTTAGCCTTGTCTCCCAAAGCCCACATTTCGTCCCAGGTTTTAGGCACTTCCCAACCCTTTTCTTCAAAAAGTCCCGCATTATAGAAAAGTCCGCAGGGTGAGTAGAACATAGGCATTAAATAGGTTTTTCCGTCACCGTAAGGGTTGGTGGCAACACTGTTGGTGAAACCTCCCGCAATCTTATCCTCTACTGTTGTATCTTCACCAGGTATTGTCATCGAAAGCACATCTGTAAGCTCGGTCAAATTCTTATCACTTATAAACTGCTCTGTAAGTCCCGCTTCTCTACCCGTTGCCAGCATTACAACATCAGGGTAATCGCCACCCTGCATTGAAGCCGAAATTACATCTTCCAAATTTTTTTCAAGTGTCAAATCGGTTTTTATTCCTGTTTCATTAGTGAATGCTTCGCAAATTTCTTTCCACATTCCTTCCTTTGCAGCTTCATAACCCGAAGAAAGCGCTGCAACTTTTAGCACCGTTTCTTGCGTTTCTCTTTGACCGCAGCCTGTGAATATACTCATAAGCATTACGGCAGATAAAATAATTGATATGATTTTTCTCATATTATACCCCCATTTTTAATCTGACAGTTTGTCTGTCTTATTAAAGCATATCCAAAAAAATAGAAAATTATACCATAACACAAAAAACCGACAAGACTAAATTCAAGTCCTGTCGGTTTTAAGATTTACTTTTTATTATTTTTTACCTGTCGAGCCGAAACCGCCTGCACCGCGAACAGTGTCAGTAAGTTCTTCAACCTCTGTGTATTCCACCTTTAAGAAAGGTGCTATTACCATTTGGGCAATACGCTCACCGTCGGATATAGACTGCACATCATTAGAATGATTATGAAGTGATACCATAATTTCGCCGCGATAGTCACTATCAACCACGCCCACCTTATTAGAAGGGGCAAGTCCGCGCTTGTTGGCAATACCGCTACGGGCATAGATAAGACCCGCATAGCCCTCGGGAATTTCCATAGCGATACCTGTTTTTATAAGCTTGGTCTCCCCCGGCTCAAAACACACCGTTTCACCGCCTGTGCAAGCATAAAGGTCCGCACCTGCAGCAAATTCCGAACCATAAGTCGGTACTATTGCATTAACATTTAGTTTTTTAAAATTTACCTTCATTTTTACCACCTATTCGTAAATATTTCCGCTTCCCATTCGCCTTTGCCATTGTCCCTCAAGCCAAATTACTTCAGAAGCTACCAAAGATTTTTGAACGTCAATAATTCGCTGATTTGAAGAACCGCGGAATAAAAGGTCAAGACTTTTTAGTCCTTCTACAAATTTGCCGTCCACTAAAACATCTGTATTTTTTAATATTTCTTTTACAGTTTCGGCATTTCCAACCTTGCCCGCTAAAAGCTCGCTGTCATACAAAAATCCCGTATAACACCAAACCGACTTTTGTGGAAATTTTTCTCTTATAGCCTTTAAAATTTTTAAAACCGTTTCCTGATTTTCAGGTTCAAAGGGTTCACCGCCCAAAAGCGAGAACCCTTCGATATAATCTTTATCAATAGCATCTAACAGTTCGCAAAGTGTATTATCTGTAAACTCTTCACCGTAGGAAAAATCCCATGCTTCGCTGTTAAAACAGTTTTTACACTTGTGACGGCAACCGCTTACAAAAAGCGATACCCTCACCCCCGGACCGTTTGCAATATCAAACTTTTTTATTGTGGCGTAATTCATAATTAAATTTAAAACTTCTTAATTCAGAATTACGATTTCCGCATTCCGAATTACAAATGAAGTACTCTTTCCTTAATTTCCTGTGTTCTGCCCTGATTCCAGAACTGTGTACCAATATAACCGCAAGTACGACGGGCTACATTGAGCTTATCCTGGTCAGTATTACCGCAAGAAGGACACTTCCACACAAGTTTTCCATGTTCATCTTCTTCTACCAAAATTTCACCGTCAAAACCACATTCGTGACAGAAGTCGCTCTTGGTATTGAGCTCGGCATACATAATATTATCATAGATAAACTTCATAACCGAAAGAACCGCGTCGATATTGTTTTGCATATTGGGAACTTCTACATAAGAAATTGCACCACCTGGTGAC
>CAYQFW010000022.1:0-10470 GCA_964416955.1 uncultured Ruminococcus sp. | reverse complement strand
CTATTTCCACTTTAATATCTCCCATTCCGACGAGTTTTTGGCGATTGCTACAAGCCAATCACCTGTTGGAATTGATATTGAAAAGAAAAGAGAATTTAATCAAAAAATAATCAATCGCTTCCACCCGCAAGAAATAGAATATATAAATTCTAAAGACAGCAAAAACCGTTTTTTTGAAATTTGGACTAAAAAAGAAGCTTGTCTTAAATATTTAGGCTGTGGACTTTCGGGCGGACTCGATAGTTTTAATGTTTTTGATTTTTCTCCTGCTCCGAAAACTTTTATACAAAACAACTACTATATTTCAGTTTGCAGCAAACACGAATTTGACATTATTATAAAAAATCACCTGACCTTTAACGAATGAAGTCAGGTGATTTTTATTACTTATATTTCTTTACAGCCGAACAAAAAGCAGTCAGGCACAAACGTCTTTTAAGAATATAAGAAATCCTGTTGTTTCTGTCAATTAAAACCTTTTCAAGTTGTGTGCGAGCGATAAATACACTCTCTACACCTTCATCAGTAGGTGATATATCACCGTAATGCAATTCTTCCACAATCTTAATTGCATCTAAAACCGCTTGAACATAATTAGAAGGCAAAGACGAACAAACCCTTGCTGTAAGTTCGCTCAAGGTTTCGCCTTTTCTCAACTTGAAACCAAGCCATGAGAACTGCCGCAAAATATCTATATAGTAATATTCCGCCTGCGCTTTCGTGGAACTAAACCGTTTCCTGACAGACTCAATTTGATAAAATCTCGGTGAGAATATTGCATTAAGAACAACACAAATAATCACCAGAAGAACAAGTGAAAGGAATACAATCAGCGGAACATTAAACACATTTTTCCACTTGAGATGTGTTCCCGCAACCTTTTTCTCTTCTTCCTCGACATCAACATCAACCTGTATATCAGGAACCACCGACTGCTGACCCAAAGTTATTTGATTTTTATTGGTATTATCGGGTTTAACCGCAGTTTCGGGGGTCGGGTCAAAAGTTAACCAGCCAATATTCGGAATATAACATTCCACCCAAGCATAAGGCGAAGAGACGTCTATAACCTGCAATTTACCGTTTGGATTTTGAACCGTTTTATATCCAGCTACCAAACGCGAAGGCACTCCCACCGACCTTGCCATAATAACCATTGCCGTTGCATAATACATACAATGACCTTTTTTTGTAGCAAAAAGTCGTTCTATAATATTATCTCCGCGTTCAAAATTATTTGGCTCACGTGCATAAACGAAACCGTTTTCTGACGAAAAATATTCTCGTATCTTATAAGCTCTTTCATATTCAGTTTCATCTTCAAGACTGAGTTTTTTCAACGCTTCTTCAAGTTCTTCGGGAATTTCCGAAGGGAGTTGAGTGTAACTCTTGTACAATTCACTATCTTCATCATAAAATGCGTCTGTTCCCAAATTAAGAGAATTTATCATACTTTTGATTTTTTTATTCAAAGCTTTTTCTTCTGTATTATAAACCAAAGTATCAATTGTATAACTGTAACCCGTTTCAAAACCGTAATAAGAAAGCAATCTTCCGCGTTTATCAAACAAAACCGGATTTATTGTTTCTGTGCTTTCGCTAAAACCTATCACCTGTCCTAAAATCGGAAGGAAAGACGACTTGCTGCTAAGAGTAATGGTAACTTTTGTTCTTAATGCCGAATTCGAAGCTTTTTCCAAAAACTCCGAATTACTTACAGCGCTTCCTGCAAGATATGTATTTTGTTCATCATTCCAAAGACCGTTAACCCTATAACTTTTTTCAAAACTATTGGTCCACATAACACCGTCAAAAGTATCAAAACTGGTCATCTTCACAAGTGATTCTTCGGTAAGGCTTGTCGCCGCCAAAGTTTTCGGCTCAATATTATACAAATTTCCGCCGATATAGGTGCTGTTCATAACAAGTCCCAAATCGAACAATGTCAGATTTAACTTCTTCTGCTCCTTTGTATACACATTAGAAACAGTTTGCAAATCTGCCACAGTATCAGAACAAATTCGGTTGCGCACAGAATCCTGTGTATTTGTAGCAACGCCAAACGACAACACCGAAATCGCTGCAACAACGAGGGTTGCAACTATCATAAGAAGCGATTTTTTACCCCAAACACCAAAAAGGTTTTTAATATCGGGAAGTTTTACTTTTTGGAATTTTTCGCCTGCAACAAGCGGAAAAACGCCGGCAACCAAGAACGGTATTGCCCACAAACTATATCCTGTGTAACCGCTGGCATAATTAAAAACAATAAATCCTAATGCCACAGCCACAACAACTAACGACTTTTTAAATATGCGGGCAACAGCAAAATAAAGTATTCCTATTCCAACGTTCATAAATATGTGCACAAGATAAAAGCCTTGGTCAGAGTACCACTTGGAGTCATAAGACATCCCAGATAGCCACCACTCAACAAAACTCATAAAACTTTCAAAGAAAGTGTTGATATCTCCGCTTAATGATATTGCCAGAAAAAACACAGGAACCAAAATACCAAAATATATTATTGGTATCCACCATCGCCTTGTAAACAAAACCGATGCTACTATTGCAAACAAAGTTTGCCACAAAATCGCATTAAACCCAATTTGAAAACTAAACTGCGCGTCTACGATAAGCCCCGTACCTATTGATACAAACCAACAGCACAATACGGATAATAAAAATTCGACTACAGTTTCCTTTTTCTTTTCTTTTTTCTTAAAGGTCTTCAACATCACAGCGCAGCACCTGCCTTTTTAACGATTTTTTCAGCAGAACTTATAACTGTAACAAAATCTTCAATTTCTTCCAACTCTACATCTTCATAAGCAGGTTGAGGTTTTGTGATCAGACATCTTACACATTTGCCGTTTTTATTCATTTCTCTGATATCGCCGAGTAATTCCTGAGAAGGATTGTCCGTGATAAAATAAATTTTGTCGCCTTTCAAAAAATTCGTATCCAATATATCGTCCGATTTCAAAGGTATATTCGCCCTGTCATAAACAACATTAGAAAATTCATACTGCATTTTCGTAACATCATTACTGCTTTTAATCTCAAAAACCGAACCGTTATCACCTGATTTTGAGCGCAATATAACCAACTCAACATGGTTGAGTTCTTCAACAAAATACTGCACCAAGGTTATACCTGTTTCAAATGATATATCCACAGCATCCCACATCTGCTGTGATGCAAAAGCCGCGTCAACCGCAATAACAATTTTCGGTTTCTGCAGCATCTCATACTGACGGGAATAAAGCTTTTTAGCGCGTGCGCTTTGTTTCCAGTTTATTCGCTTTAGGGAATCGCCTTCTCTGTAAAGGCGTGAGTCACCCAAGAGTTCGCCCTCTTCTGCATTAGAAAAACTTGAATTACCAAATCCGCCCGAAGTTATACTTTCTTCGGGTTCATCAAAAAAATACACCTTTGGCATAACCGCTAAATCGGCTGTAAAATTTGCCTTTTTTGAACGAATAAGCGGCAACGAAAACAAACCAAACAAATCTTCAAAACGAAGTTTTTTAATACCAACTTCCCAATAACCAATATGTGTGCAAGGAAGTTCAAAAATAAACTCACGCCTCATCTTAAAAGTAGGCATCATCAAAAAAGAATGTTTCAATCGATTTTGGGCTTTTGTGTTAACCGCTGCCGATTTAACAGAAAGATATCCTGTTACGGGAAGAAGCGCAATACCGTTCAAATAAAGATGATATTTAATATCTTCACCGCGAAGCGCCGCCCCTCTGTCAATTTTTGATTTAACGTTGAGTGTCAGCGAAGCAAGAATCAAAGACAAAAGCGAATACAAAATCAATCCGCACACGCAAAGTGCCATAATATAGAACTCTTTAATTTCTGTACCCAAAGCCAAAACAGTTATAAACAAAGCTATAACGGTTACAATAATTCCTCTAAAAGTCATAAATATAAAATATCCTTCATTAGTCTTTGATTTTAGGAACACGAACAGTTTCAAGAATATTATTTATCGCGTCAAGCGAGGTAGTACCCTTAGCGCCTGAACGGTTTTTCATTATCATTCTGTGCGCCAAAACAAAGGGCGCCAAACGCTTAACATCATCGGGTATTACAAAGTTTCTGCCTTCAAGTATTGCAAGACCGCAAGCCGCTTGAGTAAGAGCTATTGAACCACGGGGACTAACACCCATAACAACTCCGTCATATTCGCGTGTTGCTGATGTAATCTCAACAATATATTTGAGTACCTCGTCTGCAATATATACAAGATCGATTGCTTCCTGAATTTTAATTATCTCCTCTGCTGTAGCAACAGGTTCTAATTTAACCTCGCTTGTAACCGAACGGTTTTGCTTTAAAATATCAATTTCAGCGCCAAATGACGGATATCCCATATTTATTCTCATAAGAAAACGGTCAAGCTGTGCTTCGGGAAGCGGATATGTACCCGCTGTATCTACGGGGTTTTCTGTAGCCAAAATCATAAACGGCTTAGGTAATTCATAAGTTTTGCCGTCAACTGTAACCTGTCTTTCCTGCATAGCTTCCAAAAGCGCTGACTGTGTTTTTGGGCTTGCGCGGTTAATTTCATCAGCTAATACTATCTGTGAATGAACGCTTCCCTTATGGAACACCTTTTTGCCTGTGTTGATATCGAATATATTAAAACCTGTAATATCCGAAGGCAAAACATCGGGTGTGAACTGTATTCTCTGAAAATCGCAACCCAATGAAGATGCTAACGCGCTTGCCAAAGTGGTTTTTCCAAGACCCGGCAAATCTTCGATTATAATATGACCTGAGCATATAAGCGAAACGAGTAACATATCAATAACTTCGTCTTTACCCACAACAACCTTTTTAATGTTCTCTTTTATCGCTTCCAAACAACTTATTTTACCCATTTTTAAAATTCTCCTTAATGTTCAAAATGCCAAATAATTTTATCATAACACATTACAAAAATCAATAGTTTTGTGGATTATGATTATAATTTCTGTCGAAAGAACAAAATAATTTGTTAAAAAAATAACTTTTGAATTTCTATTGAAATACCAAATTTTGTGTGATATACTGTATTATGGAGTGAATTTTGGCTTAAGGAGAGCATAATGAAAAAAATTGATACAGCCGTTAAAACCGAAACCATTTACATCGCCAGCGTATCAGCAATTTTAAGTTTGCTTATGCAGTCAGTCTTTCTCATTATAGGAAAATGGGACTACACGGTTTTACTCGGAAATATTTACGGTTGGCTTGCAACTGTAGGTAACTTCTTGCTTATGGGACTTAATATACAGTCTTCTCTTGAAAAAGACCCGGACGATGCAAAAAAACAAATCAAGGCTTCTCAATCATTACGTCTTTTGATGTTGTTTGTTTGCGCTATTATCGGTTATATTATTCCTGTATTCAATATCATAAGCGTTATTATCCCCTATCTTTTCCCACGTTTTGCCATTGCACTTCGACCCTTATTCAAAAAAGACTAATTTTCAAAAGAGGTAATACCTTTGAAAACAAATTTGAAATTTAAAATTATTGACATTTTCTATATTGTAATGATGGCATTGCCGATAGCCTTTGCTATAGTTCTTCAGGTTTTAACCGAACCTGCAAGCGAGGGTATCAGCATTTCGGGCGCCAGAGTATTTTTTACCATCCCAATGCCGTTACAAGACCTGCTAATCACCGAAGCTCAAATAAACTCAGCTATGGTGCTTATAACTATTTTCTTCTTCTGTCTTTATATGACTCACGGTCTTACTCAGAAAATTGAGCTTCGTCGCCAACACTTTGCAGAGCTTATTGTAGAAAAGGTTGATGGTCTTGTAAATGAAAATATGGGTGAATATTTTAAAGGATATTCCCCATTTGTTATCGCAATTATGGCGCTTTCGGCTTGTTCAAGTCTGTTAAGCCTTTTTGGGCTTTTCCCCCCTACTTCCGATATAAACGTTGTGGGCGGTTGGGCAATACTCGTATTCATTCTTATTACCTATTATAAATTAAAAGGCGGTCTTTTAAACTATCTTAAAGGCTTCACCGAACCGATTTTTGTTATGCTTCCTCTTAACATTTTAGGCGAGGTGGCAACCCCTGTATCTTTAGCTTTCCGTCATTACGGCAACGTGCTTTCGGGTACAGTTATTTCGGTTCTTATAAGCGCGGCTTTAGGCGGTCTTTCGTCAATGCTTTTAGGCTGGCTCCCCGACTTCTTGGCAAATATCCCGCTTTTCCAAGTAGGTATTCCTGCCGTGCTTTCAATTTATTTTGATATTTTCAGCGGCTGTATGCAGGCATTTATTTTCGCAATGCTCACAATGCTTAACATTTCGGGTGGTTTCCCCGAAGACGAATACGAAAAACGCAGGTTAAAAAAGGCCCGAAAGGCTTTAAATAATAAATAATTTTTATTTGGAGGAATAAAAAATGGAAATTGCAATTGGTATTATTTTAGGTTGTTGTGCTTTAGGTGCAGGTATCTGTATGGGTATCGGTGCTATAGGTCCTGGTATCGGTGAAGGTCACGCAGTAGCAAACGCTTGTGAAGCTATCGGCCGTCAGCCCGAAAGCAAGGGTGCTGTAACATCTACAATGATTATGGGTTGTGCTATTTCTGAAACCACCGGTATTTATTCTTTAGTTATAGCTATTTTACTTATCTTCGTTGCACCCAACACCTTTATCAACATTTTAACAAACGCAATAAAATAATTCGGAGAATTTGTAATGCAATCTTTGGATATTATTTCAGTAAATATCTGGCAAATTGTAGTATCACTTTTAAATCTTGTTATTCTCTTCTTGCTTATAAAGAAATTCCTTTATAAGCCTGTAAAGAAGATGCTGAACGAAAGACAAGCAAACATCGACAAGCAATACAGTGATGCCCAAGAAGCCAAGACAAAAGCTTTGGAAGACCAAAAAGCTTACGAAGAAAAACTCTCTGCCGCAAATATGGAAGCGGACGGAGTTATTCAGTCTGCCGTAGACACCGCAAAGGCGCGTGAAAAAGAAATTTTGGCAGAAGCAAAGAAAAAAGCCGATGGAATTGTCGCTAAAGCCGAAAATGATGCTAAACTTGCCGTACTCAAAGCAGAAGACAGCATAAAACAGGAAATCATAAGCGTCAGCACCGCTTTAAGCGAAAAAGTACTCGAGCGCGAAATTTCCGAAGCAGACCACAAAAACTTAATCGATTCATTTATCGACAATATAGGTGATAGCGATGAATAACGGTAACAGCGAATATTCAAAAGCTCTGTTTATGTTGGCGCTCGAAGGCGGGAATATCAATTTATATTCCGAATGTCTTCAAGATATCAAAGCAGTAATAGATGAATCTCCCGAATATCTCGAATACCTGTTTTCCCCTGCCGAACCGCTCTCTAACCGACTCTCTTCTATTGAAGAAGCCTTTGGCTCTGCGCCCGAGCACATTGTTGTTTTCCTGAAACTTCTGTGTGAAAACGGTCGCATAAGAGAACTTCCCGACTTTTTGGAGGACTTTTTCGAGCTGAAAAGAATATACGAAAATAGCATTGTAGCCGAGGTTACTTCTGCTATTGCTTTGAGTGAGCAACAAAAAAAGCGCCTTGAAGATAAACTGTCTAAAGCCTATAAAAAAAATATTACCGCTGTTTACAATGTTGATAAAACCCTTTTAGGCGGTATGAAGATTGAAATTGACGGCAAAACTCTTGACGGCAGCACAGCGAAAAAACTTAGTTTAATCAAAGGAGCAATGAACGGATGAACAGTCCCTTTGAAATTAGTAAAATAATTAAAACACAAATTGAAAATTACAACACACGCGTTGATATGAAAGAAACGGGCAAGGTTATCCTTGTTGGTGACGGTATTGCGCGTGTTTACGGCCTTAAAAACTGTATGGCTAACGAGCTTTTAGAGTTTGAAGGCGGCAGCTTCGGTATCGCGCAAAACCTTGAAGAAGAAACCGTTTCGGTTGCTATTCTTTCTGATAAAAACGATATCCGCGAAGGCGTAACCGTAACACGCACAGGAAAGGTTGTATCTGTACCCGTAGGCGAAAACCTTTTAGGACGCGTTGTAAACGCTTTGGGTGAGCCAATTGACGGCAAAGGTCCAATTGAATATTCCGACACAAGACCCATTGAAAACGAAGCGCCGGGAATTATTGAGCGTAAAAGCGTTAGCGTGCCTTTACAGACAGGTATTAAGGCTATTGACAGTATGATACCAATAGGCCGCGGTCAGCGTGAGCTTATTATCGGTGACAGACAAACAGGTAAAACCGAAATTGCAATTGACACTATTATAAATCAAAAGGATTCAGGCGTTATTTGTATATATGTAGCCATCGGTCAAAAGTCCACTTCTGTTGCAAAGCTTGCTAACGAGCTTTTACAAAACGGCGCTATGGACTATACTATAATCGTTTCGGCTACTGCGGCAGAAAGCGCACCCCTACAGTATATCGCCCCCTACAGTGGCTGTGCTATGGCGGAATATTTCAGAGAACAAGGCAAAGACGTACTTATAATCTATGACGATTTAAGTAAGCACGCTGTAGCTTACCGCGCACTTTCCTTGCTTGTTCGCCGTCCACCCGGACGTGAAGCATACCCTGGTGACGTTTTCTATCTGCATTCCCGTCTTTTAGAGCGTGCCGCTTGTGTTGACGAAGCCTACGGCGGCGGTACTATTACTGCTTTGCCTATTATAGAAACCCAGGCAGGCGACGTTTCAGCATATATTCCTACCAATGTAATTTCTATTACCGACGGTCAGATATTCCTTGAAACCGAACTTTTCCATTCAGGCATTATGCCCGCTATCAACCCTGGTATTTCGGTAAGCCGTGTTGGCGGCTCAGCTCAGCTTAAAGGTATGAAAAAGGTTGCGGGCGAATTAAAACTTTTATATTCACAATACCGCGAGTTGCAGTCTTTTGCCCAATTCGGCAGTGATTTGGACGCCGACACAAAGGCTCGTTTGGCTTTGGGTGAGAGAATTGTTGAAGTATTAAAACAAAACCGCAACACACCTATCCGAGTTGGCTGTCAGGTTGCTATTGTTTATGCTGTTATTAACGGTTTCCTTGACTCAACCCCCGTAGATAAGGTTAAGGAGTACGAAGCAAACCTTTTTGCCCGTCTCGAAAACAACTACCCCGAATGGCTTAAACGCATCGAAGACGGTTTCTTCGAAGAATCCGACGAAACCGAACTTAAAAATATCTTGAGCGGTTTGGAGAAATAGGCTATGTCGGGAAATACGAAAGCACTAAGACTTCGCATAAAGAGTACCACCTCTACCCTACAGCTTACAAAAGCTATGGGACTTGTTGCGTCGTCTAAGATATACCGCTCTAATATAGCACTACGTAAAGCACGCGAATATTCCGCCGCTTTCGACAACGCTATAAATGAGCTTACGAGCGACGGAGAATGTCTAAGCAGTCCGTTTATGGAAACGCGTGACCAAAACCGCACCCGCATTGTTGTAATCGCAGGTGACCGCGGTCTTGCAGGTGGCTATAACGCCAATGTTTTTCGCTTGGCAGCCGATTTTCCCGACGCCGAATTCATTCCAATCGGCAAACGCGCTTGTGAGCGTTACGGGAAACCGATAAATTCGTCTGAACATTTTTCTTTTTTGGATGCGGCAAAAATTGCCGATAAGCTTTGCACCGACTTTGCAAACGGCGAATATGACAAGCTTGGCATTATCTATACAAAATACATTTCTGCAATGACTCAGGAAGCGACTGTCCGTTGGGTTTTACCGCTCACAAAAGGCGATAAACAAACCGTTTCTGACGCAATTTACGAGCCTGATGCTTTAACAGTCCTTAACCACACAGTACGCGAGTATGTTACAGGTATAATTTCGTCCTGTATCAAAGAAAGCTTCGCAAGTGAGGTTGCGGCGCGCCGAATGGCTATGGACAGTGCAGGAAAAAATGCAAAACAAATGATTGATGATTTAGGTCTTCAATACAACAGAGCGCGTCAGGGCGCTATCACACAGGAAATTACTGAAATTGTTGCGGGTAGCGGCAATCCCCAGTAATTGTAGATTTTGAGGTGAACAAATTGAACAAAGGTGAAATAATTCAGGTTATGGGACCTGTTGTTGACGTTAAATTCGGTGAAAATGAACTTCCGCCAATACTTAACGCTTTAACAGTGCCGATATCCGACAGAATTTTAACTGTTGAAGTAGCACAGCATATCGGTAACAACACCGCTCGCTGTATTGCTATGGCTTCTACCGACGGGTTAACCCGCGGTGCCGAAGTCACCGACACAGGAAAGCCGATTAGCGTTCCTGTGGGCAACGAAACTTTAGGTAGAATTTTCAACGTTTTGGGTGAAGCGGTTGACAATATTCCCACCCCCGAAACCGAAGAAAAATGGAATATCCACCGCCCCGCTCCAAAATATGAAGACCTTGCCACAAGCTCGGAAATATTCGAGACAGGTATCAAGG
>CAYQFW010000021.1:0-11125 GCA_964416955.1 uncultured Ruminococcus sp. | reverse complement strand
CGCTTAATTCCACAGTATTTACAAGCAATATCACAAGAATAATTGTATTTATGAGTTATTGTTCGGGTCTTACCGCAAACATTACACATAGCATCACAGTTATTGCTATAGGTATGACTCGAAGAACAACTTGAACTGCTCGTATCAGAACTGATTTGTGCAGTCACAGAATAATATCCGGATTTAGTAAGAGTAAGATATCCGTTTTTCGAAACGGTTACCTTTCCGCTGGAATTAACCGCAGAAACAACATAACCCGACTTAACCGCAAACTTTCCTTCGCTTTCTGTAAATGAAAGTATGTCACTAATACCTGAATTATTGGAGATGTGATAAAGTTTTTCGTCAGCGCTTAATCCTTCAAGATTCATAATACTGCCGCATCCATTTCCACATCGCTGTTTACAATCAAATGTACCGCTTTTTCAGCAACGGCTTTGCGCATACCTTGTGTGGTTACCTCGTTAGCCGCCACATAAGTAGGACCAAAACTAACCGACTTTGCATTTTTGATTTCAATATTAAGATTGCCTTTAAATGTTGTTGTACCTCCCCAATAGGTAACAAACAAAATTCGCGGTGTTGATTTTGCATTATCAATAGAAACTGTTACATCTTTAGTATAAGTCTTTCCTGCATAGGAATCGTTGGTTGTCTGAAGATAACCGTTAAACTTATTCTTTAAAATAACATTGATTTCCTTTTTAACTGTGGTTGTCTTATTCGCATAACCGATAAAAAGATATTGCGGGTTAAATTCAACACTTTTGGTCATAGTAACGCTGTTATCAAAAGCGGGGAACTTTTCTGTATTGGGGATTTTAAGGTATTTAAATTCCACATCGCCTGTCATTGCAGTTGCTGTAGGAATTGTGAGTGTTGAAATATTGTCCGTATCGTCAGACCTTACCGAAAGCAAAAATTCATAATTTTCGGTTGTGCCCCAAGTGGCAGTTTGGCTTATAATTCTGACAGTTACAGTATCTCCGCCCCAATAACCCGCTTCGTTTGCTTTTGAAATAACTTCAGCAACACTTGAAAGCGGATCGCTTTTTGACAAACCGCTGTTGGATGATTTTCCGCTTGAACTCACATAATAAACAGGTTTTTCAATATCTTTAACTGCTGTTACTTCATATTGACCAGGATTTGAAAGCGTGAGATATCCATTGCTTGCCTGCACAATATTACCGTTTTCATCTTCAGCATAAATATCATATCTCTCGGTATTAACAATATATTTTCCTGCCGTATCGGTGACTGTTATCATATTCTCAACGCGAGTAGCATTTACAATATGATAAAAACCGCCCGAAGCATTAAGAGATGACAGTACCTTTAATGAATCGTCAGAAACCAATGTATCGCTGTTGACAACTAACTGCACCGCACCGTTAACCGTGGTGGTTCCGCTTTTAGCAAAACTAACGCTTGGTGCGTTCATAATATTTATATTCAAATTGCTTTCAAAAACTGTTTTACCGCTATTTGAAGATACATAAACCGTGGGGGTTGATTTTTCATTCTTTACAACAAGATTAACATCGCCCGAATATGTTTTTTCGGTGGTGTTTTTATCAGCTAAAACAATCTGCTTACCTGAAAGCGAAGCATCTAAAACTACCGACTGTCCTGACACTGTGGAAATATCGGACGAAGAAGCGCCAAAATACATTTCATTTGCCATAATAATACAGTCTGTATCAACCGAAATATTTTTATTGTTAAAGAACAGGGTGCTTGCTTCATCAATAATAACCTTTTCGAAAGTAATATCACCTGCAATTTCAGTACTATCGGGAATTGCTACGGTAGAGCGTAATGACGAACTGTCTGATTTTATTAAAAGGTTAAAATCATATTCAATATTTTCACCCCAACTTACAGTTGGAAACTCCATAAGTCTTACGGTTACCGTGTCGCCTGCTTTGAAACCTGCGTTTTTTGCTTTTTCAATTGCTTTTGATACCGTTGCAAGCGGAGCCGAAGCAGTACCTGCCGCCGAATCTGAACCGTATTTTTTAACATAATATGTAGCAGCTTGGGCAAATGCTGTACTTTCGACTATAACACACACCGAAAATACCATAACAATTGTAAGTAACAAGCTCAAGGTCTTAAAGAGTCTGTTTTTCATAATTTCTTCCTTTCAGCAAAGCCGTAAATTTCCCATATTATTTCAGTTTTATTCTATAATATACCGCCCTTTTTGTCAATTATTTTTTAACACAAAAAAAGCAAAGATGCCAACAAATGTTGACATCTTTACGGCATACTGTATGAAAAATTTAAATTTTCCAAATTTTGCGAAACAGCGCTTTTATACATTGCAATATATTCACCGCTTTGTTCTTCATAATTTCGCGCCAAAGCAAGAAAATCACCCATTGGTTTGAGCGAAAATCCGTTTTTTTCGTTAGTCGCTCTAAACGGCACAAACCCCAATGACTTATAATACCCGACAAGCCCATCATTTACAGGGCGTAAAATCAGCAAGGTGTCATCAGATTCAATACTTTCAAGCAGTTCTTTCGCATAGCCTTTACCACGAAACTCCTGCGCCGTTGTAACGCCAAAAATATACTTCGCTTTCTGCCCTTTCAATTCACAGGGAAATTCAAAACAGATCGAAACTATTCTGCCGTCCTTTTCAAGATAACGGCAATATTTGAAACATTTTTCAAACAATTCTTCCTCAAAGGCATTATCCTCTTCGCCAAAAGCGCTGTTATAAATCTGCCGACAGCGGTCTTTTTTTGAAACCGCTAAATACTTTTTAAGTAAAATATGCGGTTTATAAGAAAGTTTAGCTTTTCGAAGACCTTCAAGTCCCAAATCGTCTTCACGATTTATATATTTATAATCGGTAAGCATTTTTGCAAACTCGTTGTTGATTACCGTATACGCCGTGGCATATTGCGACAGAGCCTTTTCAATATGAATATCGAAAACCTCACGGTTAATAGGCGAGCCCAAAGTAAAAGCCACAACCTTGCCCCCGATATATATTGCCCCTCCCCTGACTTCAAGCAAATCCATATTTTCAAGTATCAGTTTAATGCCTTCTTTTTCGCATTGCATATACTTGTCAAAACGGTCGCTGTTTTGAGAATACCACTCTTCTGCGCATTTAAGGACATCTGATATATTTTCTTTTGTTATACTTTTAAATTGCCAATCATATTGCTTTGAAAAAGCAGAAATATGATTGCGTTTGCTGTGATACTTTTTGCCGCTTAAGTTTGCCAAATCTTCTTGCAAATAGATATAGTCAAAAGCATCTCTCTCAGGAATGAGTTCATAATTTTCACCAAACTGAAAATTAAAATCCGTAAATCTTTCACCCTGTTGAACCCACAAAGGCGGATACTTCATACCTGTGTGTTTTTGCAATATTTGCATACCTTTTTCAATGTTTTTGCCAAAAGGCAAACGGTAGGTTTCTTTCTCTACACCGCCAGATTTAATAAACAGCATATCGCCGTCTATGGCATACATATTATCATACATCTTCTGCCACACAAGTAAATTTACGATATTGGTTTCACAAGAAAATCGTGCAGGCGAAAACAACTTTTTTTTCAAAAATTCGGCATCTCCGAGCCGTATCGGTTTAAAATCCAACATATATAATTTTATTCACCGCTTGTATTATCACTTTCGGTTTTAGAAGAGGTTTCCGAAGAAGTTTCTTTCGTGTCATCTTTTTCAGATTCTTCCTTTTTCTTTTCAGCCTCTTTTTCTGCTTTTGCAACTTCGTCGGGCGTAGCCATCAATTCTCCGCTGTGTTTTTGGCAAACGCCGGGCAAATTGCCTTTTTTATACCAACCAATAGCTGTACTTTCACATTCAACTGTTGCAAGCCCGCCTGTTTTTGTGCAGTAATATCTATCAACAGCGTAAGAACTTTCGGGGAATTCTTTTGTTTTTAAGCCTTTGTGAATTTTAGACATTACAGTTGCCCATTGGCTTTTAGCAATACCAAGATTTGCAGATGGCATATTTTGCATTGTTTCATAACCGCACCACGAAGATACAACATAGTAAGGTGAACCACCGACAAACCACTTGTCGTTATTAGAGCTTGAAGTACCTGTCTTGCCGAAAAGTTTCATTTTAGAAACCGAAGAAGCCACCGAGGTACCTGTACCGTTTTCACCGTAAATTACAGTTTGAAGGAGTTTGTTCATTATAGTTGCAGTATCTTCACTGATAGCCATTTTCGGCTGTGAATCAGCTTCAAGAATAATATTACCCTTTTGGTCAGTAACCTTGGTATAGAATGTCGGCTCGTAATAAAGTCCGCCGTTGCCGAATATCGCATAAGCCGCCGCCGACTCCAAGGTAGTAACACCGCCGCTTGTACCGCCGAGTCCCAACGCCGAAAGGTTAAGATCTTCGTCGTTAAGATTTTTAAGACCCAATTTTTCAGTTAAGAAGTCAAAACTTGTTGTGACTCCCATCTTATTAACAAGGGCTACGGGTATAGTGTTGATAGACCTTTCAATCGCCTTTTGGGCAGTCATATTACCCGAATATCCGCCGCCCGCATTTTTGGGTGACCAGCTTCCGTATGTGGCTTTGGTATCATTAAGCATGGTAGAATAAGTTATAAGCCCGTTTTCTATTGCAGGAGCATATACAGAAATCGGTTTTATTGTTGAACCCGGCTGACGCTTTGCATCGGTAGCACAGTTAAAGGCTCGGTTTGCGGTTTTTTCACCAATACCGCCGACAATTCCCTTTACATGTCCTTCATAGTCCATAACAGTCATTGCGCCCCACAAAGAATCACCTTTACTGCTTTTTTGGGCTTTGGAAGCAACGTCAATGTAAGCCTTCTCCACTACCGACTGAATATCGGTATCAACCGTTGCATAAATATTGTAACCGCCTGTATAGAAAAGTTGTTCTGCTTTCTCTTCTGTATAACCGTATTTATCACACAAATCGGTTGTTACCTGTTCAATAAGTGCATCAACAAAATAAGAATTTATATCATTCTGCGCAGTAGCATCATCGTTAACTTCTATATTTATTTCTGTTGCAATTGCTTCGTTATATTCTTCTTCGGTAATATAACCTTGGTCCAACATTTCATAAAGCACTGTTTCACGGCGGTCTTTATTGTTTTCAGGGTTTGTATCAGGCGCATAATAAGTAGGAGCCTTTGTTATAGCCGCAAGGCAGGCACATTCCGCCAATGTAAGTTCATCAACGTCCTTATCAAAATAATAGTTAGCCGCAACCTGAACACCGTAGGTACCGTGTCCCATTGGGATAGTATTCAAATAACATTCTAATATAACGTCTTTTGAATACTTCGTTTCAAGGTAACGCGCTCTCATAATTTCGCGCACCTTTCGTCCTGCGTCCTGTTGTCTGTCATCGGTAAGATTTTTTACCAACTGCTGAGTAATTGTCGAACCGCCGAATTTAGATGAAAAATGAAAAAATTCGTTTAAAAGCGCGCCAAAAGTACGCTTCCAATCAACACCATAATGTGATTTAAAACCCTTGTCCTCAATAGCTATAAAAGCATTGGCAAGATTTGCGGGAATACCTTTATAATTTTTATCGCCGTTTTCAATAGCGTTTTCGTCATAATCAACCCAAATTCGATTATATTCGCCGTGCAAACGCTGATACTCTTCCCATTCGCCCTTACTGTTTTCAACATAAACTGTTGTGGTAAAATTGAGTTGCAAATCGTTAAGATTTTGTTCAACTGTGCCGTCAACCATCGTGAAAGCATATATAAGGAAACTGCCTGCCACAATAGCAACCGTAATAACACCTATCAAAAAACAGGTGAGCACTGTTTTTAAAACCTTTTGCTTTGTATTTTTGGGGGATTTAGGCGGTTTGTCCTGACGCTGAGTTTGAGTAGAAAAACTGTTGAGGTCAAAACTCGCCTGTCCCTCATCTAAACCATTATTAGAATTATCGTAACTAAATAAATCTCTATCGTCCATAAGAATCTCCTATCTACAATAAATCTTTTAACAGTATACCATAAACTATTCATAAAATCAACTTTTGCAATTTTTAAAAATTTGTTAAATTTTTTATAAATTTTTCTTGCAACGGCAGAATAAATATGTTATTATTTTTCTGTATTAGGGAGTAGTTAGCGCAAATCAGCGTTGCATCTTGCGTCATTACGGCATTTCCGCCCGCAATTTGCATTAAATAACGAGACTTTTACTGCGCTTAATAGCGGTATAAGTCTTTTTTTATTCCCTTAAAAACAAAGAAAGGTGTCAAATCTATGGAATTCATCTCAAGTACTCTTAGCGAACTTAGTTTCCTTGTGGAAAATGTTTCCGCTTTTGCCGCAGCAGGCGGTTGGAAGTATCTCGTAATGTGGGTTATCGGCGGTGTGCTCATCTATCTTGCAATCCGTCACGATATGGAACCCACTCTTCTCTTACCGATGGGGTTCGGTACAATTTTGGTTAATATCCCCTCTTCAGGCGCTATCAATCAATGGAATGAAACGGGCGAACTTGTAACCGAGGGTGCGCTTACAACCCTCTTTAACGCAGGTATCGCAAATGAACTCTTCCCCCTTATACTATTTATAGGAATAGGGGCTATGATTGACTTTGGTCCGCTTCTCACCAACCCCAAACTTATGATTTTTGGTGCCGCAGCGCAGTTTGGTATCTTCTTCACCTTCTGCTTGGCTTCAATGTTCTTCACCACTCCCGAAGCCGCATCAATCGGTATTATCGGTGCAGCAGACGGTCCGACAGCCATCGTTGTTGCCAACAAGCTTTTAGGTGCAGACAGTCGTATCACAGGCGCAATTATGGTTGCGGCATATTCATATATGGCTCTTGTTCCCATCATTCAGCCACCTGTTATCAAGGCGCTTACCACCAAAAAAGAACGCCTTATCAGAATGCCTTACGAAGCCAGAGAAGTTTCAAAACTTACTAAAATTTTATTCCCCATAATAATCACCGTTATCGCAGGTGTAGTGGCTCCCGAATCGGTTTCTCTCATCGGCTTCTTAATGTTTGGTAACTTAATTCGCGAATGCGGTGTTCTCAATTCCCTTTCCGAAACCGCTCAAAAAGTTCTTGCAAACCTTATTACTATCTTCCTTGGTATCACTATCGCAGTTCAGATGGAAGCTTCCAAGTTCTTACAGCTTGACACCCTTCTCATTTTGGGGCTTGGTCTTTTCGCTTTCATTTTCGATACTGCAGGCGGTGTTTTGTTTGCAAAACTCGTTAACCTTTTCTTGCCCCGCGACAAGAAAATCAACCCAATGATTGGTGCGGCTGGTATCTCAGCTTTCCCGATGTCAGGCCGTGTTGTTCATAAAATGGGACTTAAAGAAGACCCCCAGAACTTCCTGCTTATGCAGTCTATCGGCGTAAACGTTTCAGGACAAATCGCTTCGGTTATCGCAGGCGGTCTTATCCTTAACTTCTTTATGTAGGAGGTAATAAGTAATGTTTAGTGGCTTTAATCCTATGGCTTTTGTAGCCAACTTAAAATATATGCTTTCAGGTATGATAGCAATATTCATTGTAATAGGCATCATCGTTTTAGTAACAATTTTGCTTAATAAAATATTGGCAAAGAAAAAATAATATTTAACACAACAAGAGCGGTAGGCAATCTGAAAATGCCTACCGCTCTTATTTATCTACACATAACCCCGTCCCTCAGGGGTTTATGTGTTTGGAAAGGGAGATTTAATCTATGCGAATGAGGGACGCCAAACAAACTTTAATATAACTTTAAATTAAGGTTTTTCAATTACAATATAATTTCGTAATCTTGTACGAGATTTATTAGTATGCTGGGTAAAGAACTTATACGCCGAATGAACAACGTATCCGTCTTGGTAGCCGTCCCAATAATCACTTGAATCCGCAATAATTACAACATCATCATAGATATAATCGGTACCCATATCGTCAAGACCTATAACTGTCATAGCATGGTCGCTGCCAAGATAGGTATTAACAACTATTGGTTTGCCCGCCTCTAAATTAGAACGCATAAAATTCATATAAGAAGCATAATCAGCGTAAGGCGTACCATTGTAATTATATGTCGAAGTATATCCCCAAGCTTTTAGCGCATAGTAAAGACCATATACATTCGTGCCTACTCCCTTTACTGTACCGGAAATAGTTTTTTCGTATTGATTTAATAATTTAAGCTCTAAATCGTATTGTGAATCTGTGTGACCGTAATAACTAAGTACCGAGTTTACGGCGCATATACCACAGGAAGAACTCATTGTTTGCTGCAAAATAGTATAGTTACTAAGCAATAAGCGTGAGCCGAGACTACCCATATTATAAAAATCATTTATTTTATAATAATTTGAATTGGTATGGTTATATGAACCGTCACCTGTACCAATACCACCATAAAGTTCATAATCACGTGTTCCGCCGTAGCTACAGGTGTTACCGTCGTATTTAATACAACTTCCTTCGGGGTTTAAGGGAAGATGTATATCATAAAGCTTTTGCTTAACCGTTTCATCTACCGGCACATACTCAAACTCTATATCAATATTCGGGTCTATTACAACACAGCTGTACTTATTGCTCATTGTTCCGGTGTCGGTTGCCATTTCAAGCCACCAAACATAGAAATCACTAAACCGCTCGGTAGCATAACCGTCTTGTTGATGGTCAAAACCGTCATTCGGCTCTGCAAAAATGATAACATCATCAGTAGTACCATCAGGGGTATCACCTGTTCTAGCACTAAGAACTTTGCCTAAAGAGTCGTAACCTATTACTACTTTCCAACCAAATCCCATAGGAGACTGATACCGCACAAGCACAAATTTTCCGGCTTTAATATTTTCTATAAAGAATTTCTTCATTGAGGAACTGCTTGTTTTGTCATAACTTCCAAAGTCCTGAGCTGCAGCAGTCATCCCAAGATCAAGGTCTTCTACCAAAGAAACAAGTCCTTGCTCGGAAATTCCGTTGCCGTATACCGTTTCGCCGGTTAATTCTTCATAACGGTTTAAAAGTGCAAGTTCGTTATATGTTCCCTTAACGTCCTCACCCGTATAATTAAGCACCGTCATAAGAGCAGCCAGACCGCTGCTGTCCTGCATAGTTTGCTGATAAGAAGCGTATTTGGGGAATATTACACGCTCATTATATGTAGAAGACTCATCATAATTAGTACACTTCATATTATAGAAACTATTATTTACAGTATAATAATCTGAATATTCTACGTCATATTCACCATTTAGCGGTGCGCCCTCACCGTACAATTCTTCATCTAAAGAACCACCGTAACTTCCGTCGTCGTTTAAAATCAAATGATTTGTATACGCACTTGTATCAGTATTTATATTATACGAAGGTCTTAAAACAGCGTAATAGTATCCTGAACTCAAACAGGTTTCCATACGATAATTCACCGTATAACTATCAGTAGCAATACCGCTTGTAAGGTTAACAAACTTATCTTCACCCGTATACATATAAACATAATTTCCAGTTGTGATTTTACGAAGGAGTATATCGCCAACCATCAAATTGTGCTTTCTTGCCAAGAAGGTTCTGCCATTTACTGTTGTGCTGTAGTATCTTCTACCGCCAAACAGGGTTGGAGCCATCATATCGAGATATTTACCGCTCGAATTCAACTTGTAAAGCTGAAGACTGTCATAGGTTCCTAAGCCTTCGCTTGAGAAGACGCCTTCACTATCTGCAGTAACAGTCATAAAGTCGGTGCTTTCAAACGCATTTTCAACACCTAAAGCCTCTTTGTAAATTTCATTTACCAAAGCAAGACCTGTATTTGTTGTACCATTTGATTTAATTGTATCAATAGCCGAAACAATTTCTTGTTGCTCAAGCGTTGTCAAGCTGCGTTTGATATAAACCTTAGGACAGTTAACCTTAACTCCGCCTACTGTACTGTTAGTTTGTACTGCATCGCCGTAAACCGCATCATCATTTACTTTAACTTTATAAGTAATTTCTTTCTTAGAATTTGCAGGAATAGTAGCGTTCCAAGAAAGATTGCTACCGTCTACAGTTTCCGCTCCCGAAACATAGGTTACGTTTTGCGGGAGAATATCGCTGATTGCAACAGTTTTTTCGGTATCGTTTGTATTGTAAAGTTTGAAGGTAAAGGTCATTACTTCGCCTTTATTTACCGTCATCGAAGAATTATGCGAAGAAATTTTTTCCGCCATTATACCCTGTAGATTATTTACGCGGTTTTGGGTTTCTTCGGGCACTTCAACATTATACTCTGTCTTATCAAGCGGACGGATAATCATAAAGCAGTCAACCTGAACATCTTTACCGCTGTTACCGAATATATAACCTGTACTACCATCAGTAAACAAATAATCTTCTATTCTGTGATAGCGAATTGCGGGTTCGGCGATTTCTTTTGGCGTACTAGTATCGTAACTACTACCTGTCGAATGAATTACAGTACCGTTACCCGTATACAAAAGTGCGTGACCTGTACCGTCTGTACGGCTAACCAATAGAATATCCGCAGGTTCGAGTTCTGCCAAGACAGCTTGCTTAACCTCTGCCATTTCTTCGGCTGTATGAGTTTGATTTAAGGTACGGGTAAATTTATATTTACTAATACCTAATTTTTCAGCATAATTTTCAAGGCGTACTGTATAATAAAGTGAAGTGCCGTTATAATTTATATCTATTCCCAAAGCGTTAAAATAGGTATCATACGTGAAACCTGCAATGTCGGTGTAACCCCACTCGTCAGAAGTATAATCTTCAGGTGCTTTCTCGCCCACAGTCCTACGTTCAGCGGCACCGCTATAAGCTCCAAACGCACTTGCATCATATTGAATTTTTTCACCGCGAAGTAAATAATTTTCAGCCGTTGTAATAACCGCTTTTTGTTGTGCGCTGAGTTCAAGTTCGGGCAACTCTCCGACTACATAATCTCGTTCTACATTTATAGAAGGACGCAAAACCACCCACATATCATTTGCAGATAAAGCCTCCAAAAATGTAGAAGTACTTATTTCAACAAATGGATTTGACAAATCAACTAAACCGTCTTTATCGTAAATATAACTCTTTACAATGTCCCCGTTCTTAACAAAGAGAATGTCACCAACAATTAAATCGTC
>CAYQFW010000020.1:0-11502 GCA_964416955.1 uncultured Ruminococcus sp. | reverse complement strand
GCCGCTGTGGTGGAATAGGCAGACACAAGGGACTTAAAATCCCTCGGTAGCGATATCGTGCCGGTTCAAGTCCGGCCAGCGGCACCAAAAATCCCGAATGCGAAAGCATTCGGGATTTTACTTTTTTACTTGAGAAAATTTTTAAGTGGGTAATCCGATTTTTTGAGTTCTTCTATATTTTCGGATAAATAATCCCTTAAAAAATGCAACCAAGCTTGTTCATAACGCAAGGATGCTGCTACATTTTCTGCAGAAGTTGAATCGCCAAATATCCATACTTTTTTCATTTCAACGATACCCCTTTATTTTTGTTTTTACACCACTTTTATATCACACATTTTTAAAATGTAAACAATTTTTAAATACCTGAGTATAATTTTACAAAATAATTGCATTATTTTACTAATTAGTATATAATAACTTTAAAAGTCGAGGGATGTGAAATTATGAGCAACCAAAAATCTCATTTAAAATATATTATTACAGCGGCTCTCATCGCCGCAATATATGCCGCGCTTACCTATTTCGGCTCGTTTTTCGGCCTTTCCTACGGACCTATTCAGGTGCGCTTTTCCGAAGCGCTTACGGTATTACCCATCTTCACCCCTGCCGCAATACCGGGGCTTACAATTGGTTGTTTTATTGCAAATATCGGCTCGTTTAACCTACTTGATATGCTATTCGGCACATTGGCGACTCTTATTTCCGCGGTGCTGACTTATTATTTAAGAAATATCAAATTCAAAAAACTTCCCCTTTTAGCGCTTTTACCACCCGTTTTAATAAACGCAGTTGTAATCGGTCTTGAAATCGCGCTATTCTTCCTGCCCGAAGGTTTAAGCTTTTACGGCTTTATAATCTCGGCTTTGCAGGTGGGAACAGGGCAGATAATTGCCTGCTACGGCTTAGGGCTTCCGCTTTATTTAACCCTTAAAAGCCAAAAATTCTCAAAACACAACATTTTTTAAAGCTTAAGGATGTGAATATATCTTGACCAACCTTATAACCTTTCGCAAAACAATAATGCGAATAATTAAAATTCTCATAATCGCATCTATGACATTTTGCTTTATACAGACTTGGGTTACCAATTATACCTCATCCCTTTTCAGCCGCAACGGTAACTATGTTGTAATTTTTTCATTTGTAGTTATGCTTTTCATTTTTTGCTCACTTTACGGCGCTTTTAAAGTGGGAATATACCGCATACATGAACTTATATACAGTTTTTCGCTTTCAATTTTAATCACAAATTTCTTTATGTATTTGGAACTCAGCCTTATCGCTCGTGAGTTGGTGGCTTTAATGCCGTTGCTTATCAGCGTTTTATGTGAAATCGCCATCGCTTTTATGGGTTGTGTTTGCGCAAACACAGTATATTTTAAACTCTATCCTGCCAGACGGCTGGTTGCTGTTTTCGGCGATGATGCGACAGGTTTTAAACTTATCAACCGTATGAACCATCTGCCCGAACGCTTTAAAATCGAACGCGGCATAAACGTGAATTCCGCAACAATGGCAGATATTAAAAAATGCATTTTGCCCTATGAAGGTGTTTTAATTTGCGATATTGACAAAAACCTCGAAAAAGAAATTTATGCCTTTTGTTATGCAAATCAAAAACGAATTTATATGCTTCCTGCTATAACCGATATTATCATTAACCACAGTTATGAAATTCAAATCGGCGACACTCCTGTTATTATGAGCCGCAACCGCGGTCTTACAACTGAACAGCGAATTCTCAAACGGGCAATGGATATCGTGATTTCTGCATTGGCGCTTATAATAACAAGTCCTTTTATGCTTATAGCCGCTATTGCTATAAAACTTGACGATGGCGGTCCGGTATTTTTCAAACAAAACCGCATCACCAAAGACGGAAAAATTTTCAATGTGCTTAAATTCCGCTCAATGATTGTAAATGCCGACAAAGACGGTGCAAAAAAAGCAGAAGTCGGTGACAGCCGAATTACACGGGTAGGCAAAATTATCCGCGCTTGCAGACTTGACGAACTGCCCCAGCTTATAAACGTTTTAAAAGGTGATATGTCTATTGTGGGTCCGCGCCCCGAAAGAATTGAAAATGTTTATGAATATTCAAAAGCATATCCCGAATTTGAACTACGCCACAAAGTAAAGGGCGGTATTACAGGCTATGCGCAGCTTTACGGCAAGTACAACACCAGTCCCAAAGACAAACTTAATATGGACCTTATCTATATTGAAACCTATTCAATCATTCAAGATATAAAACTTATAATTCTGACCATTAAAATTTTGTTTATGAAAGAAAGCACCGAAGGTTTTGATGCTTCTGCAAATGCAAATGTACAACCAAGAAACATTCAGGACGAAACAGGAGAACAACATGGAACTTAACTCTAAAAACATTAAAAAAATATTACTTTTGGTATTTTTATCATCAGTAATTATTTGCTGCGTTTTCAACATAAAAAATGTGCTTGACTTTTTGGGGAAAATTTATTCTCTTTTCAGTCCCATAACCGCCGCATTTTGCATTGCTTTTATTTTTAATGTTTTATTGCGCGCCTTTGAAAACAAAGCATTTGCTTTTATGGATAAATCTCCGCATAAATTTATAAATAAAGCCAAACGCCCGTTGTGCCTTGTTCTCACCTATTTATTATCCTTTGGAATAATAGCTCTTTTGGTTTTAGTAATCATACCCGATATTATTGAAACTGTTCTGTATATCGTGAAAAACCTGCCAGCTTTCCTAACAAGCGCAAGAGAATGGCTGGTTAGCGTAGCAGACAATTTTAACATTCCCGAAAATAAGATTCCGTCAATAAATCCGAATTTTGAAGAACTTACAAAAGGTATTCAAAAATTGTTCTCCGATTATTCTAACAACATCTTAAACGGCGCAGTTAACATAACTTCGTCGGTTGCGGGCGGTGTTTATGATACCGTTTTCAGTATTGTAATTTCAATTTATATCCTTGCGCAAAAAGAACGTATCGGTCGTTTTGTAAAGCGCACAATAGATGCCTTTATCCCCGAAAAAACCGCAAAATTGATTTACCACGTTGCCAACCAAGCAAGCGAGGCTTTTTCAAGATTTATCAGCGGACAGCTTACGGAAGCTGTTATTTTAGGTAGTCTTTGCTATATTGGAATGCTTATTTTCCGTTTCCCGAATGCACTGATTATTTCTCTTTTAATAACAATCACCGCGTTAGTTCCTGTTGTTGGTGCTTTTACAGGTGTTGCTGTAGGCTTCCTGCTTATTATAATCACAAGCCCGATAAAAGCGCTTTTGTTTATTGTGTTTATTCTTATTTTACAGCAAATTGAGGGTAACTTGATTTATCCGAAAATTGTTGGAAAAGCGGTGGGCCTGCCGGGGATTATCGTTATAAGCGCTGTACTTTTAGGCGGAAGTATAGGCGGAATTTTGGGCACGCTTTTGGGTGTTCCGCTCGCCGCTTTACTTTTCACGCTTTTAAAAGAAGCAATAAACAACAAACAAAAATTAAAGAACAGATAAATGAGGTTTTTCCTTAATAACCACGACTAAAAGGAAAAGAAAAAATTTAAGCGTCTTGTAAAGAAAACAAACTTTCACAAGACGCTTTTAATATGTAAAATTCTTCGAATTTTGGACGTTAAGTTTCCTTCTCAGCCGTTTTTTGCACCTGAAGTGCTGCGTATGTCTGACACGACAAAAACGGTTTCTGTATCTTACTTTAACAAACCCTTCTATAATATAATAAGCTCTTTGGAACTTTTTGTGAGATTTTCATATCCGTTGTCGGTTATTGCAACCATATCTTCAATTCTTACACCAAATTCATTTTCAAGATAGATGCCCGGTTCTACTGTGAGTAACATTCCGCTCTTCAGGACAGTTGTATCCCGCGTGTTAAAACTTGGGGTTTCATGAATATCTATACCCACGCCGTGACCTAACCCGTGACCGAAACAATTTTCAAAACCGTTTTCATTTATAAAACCGCGCGCAAGCGCATCAATATCTTTACAAACCGCACCCGCTTTTATACCCTGTAACGCTGACAATTGCGATTTTAAAACAATATTATAAACCGATTTTTGCTTTTCGGAAACTTCACCAAGTGCAACGGTTCGTGTCATATC
Organism: uncultured Ruminococcus sp.; assembly: GCA_964416955.1. Taxonomy (GTDB): domain Bacteria; phylum Bacillota; class Clostridia; order Oscillospirales; family Acutalibacteraceae; genus UBA737. The sequence continues at coordinate 7,380 of CAYQFW010000020.1, read as the reverse complement.
TGAACAATATCCACCAAATTTTGCTCCAAAATCCATTGTAATAAAATCGCCTTTTTCAAGTGTTTTATCAGAGGGTACTCCGTGTGGTAATGATGAATTTTTACCCGAAACAACAATAAAATCAAAAGCCACACCCTGAGCGCCGTTTTTCCTAATGAAAAATTCCAAATCAAGTGCAATATCAATTTCGGTTCTACCCAAGGATATTCTCTCTAAAATATACGAAAATGCATTATCGGTAAGCTCCTGCGCCGATTTCACAAGTTCGATTTCCTGTTTGCTTTTTACCGCGCGCACACTTTCCAAAAAAGACTGAACCTTATTGTCCGTCAAAATTTCAATGCCCTGTAATGCGTCTTTAAGCTTTGCAAAAAGCGACAAATCAACCTCTTCGGTTTCAAGAAAAACTTTCTTTGTTTTTTGTTCGGTTAAAACTTCATAAATTTGTTTATAAATATTAGTGCAAAGTTCAACCTCCACAGATTTTACAACCCGTTTTGCTTTTTCATAATAGCGAAAATCTATAAGTAAAACCGCTTTTTGCCTTGTCACCGCTATAACACCTGCCGAAGAGGTGAAACCCGTCAAATAAAAACGGTTAGAATTGCTGAAAATAAGCACCGCTTCATCGGTTTCGAGAATATTTTGCAATTTTTCTATCCTTTGTTTCATACTTTTCTCCTTTTAATATGGGTATTGCTTCATCTGAAAGCAAAAGAACTGCAAAAAGATTTATACAAAGCATTACTCCGTTAAAAAATTCTGCCAAACGCCACGCGAAGCCAATCTCCATAACTGCTCCCGCAATGCAAAAAAGCGGATAAACCAAAACAAAAACTTTTTTGCCCTTTTCTTCCCATAAATAATTTGCAAAACTTATGCCGTAATTTGCCCAACCGATAACGCTTGAAATGCCAAAAAGACATAGCATTACCGAAAGCGCAACGTTTGAAAAAACACCGTAAACGGTGGAAAGACTTTGTGCTACAAGCGTGCTTGAAGCAACTTTACTATAATCTATAATAACCCCGCTTGAAAGAATTGTCAATGCTGTTAAGGTGCAAATAAGCAAAGTGTCAACAAACACCTCGAATATGCCGAAAAACCCCTGTGTTTCAACCTTGGCATCAACCGCTGAAGCATGCGCAATACCTGCCGTACCCAGTCCTGCTTCGTTAGAAAAAATACCTTTTTGCGCACCTGTAATAATAACGCTCATAACCGAACCTACCGCTCCGCCTGTTACCGAAGCAGGCAAGACCGCACCTTTTAAAATCATTAAAAAAACATCACCCAAAGAAGAAAAATTTTTGATTATAACCCCTAAACAAAAAACAATATATAAAACTGACATCAAAGGCAAAACCGCAGTAGTGAATTTGGTTATTTTTTGCGCTCCGCCCACTATTACAAAACCTGTAACCGTGCAAAAAATAATACCGACTGTGAGTTTTAAATAAAAACTGCCGCCCACAACCGAAGTGCAGGCATTTATCTGGGTTATATTCCCCGTTGCAAAAGCCGAAAACACACCGCTGAAAGCAAAAATTTTTGCAAGAAAAGAAAATTTTTCCGACAAACCTTCTTTAATATAATTCACAGGTCCGCCTACATATGCTCCGTTTTCTTTTTTTCGATATCTCACCGCAACCGTTATCTCCAAAGACTTTATTACCATGCTCAAAAAAGCAGTTATCCACATCCAAAAAACCGCCCCCGCTCCGCCTATGGAAATTGCCGCCGCAACACCTGCAATATTACCTGTTCCAACGGTAGCAGCAAGAGAATTGCACACCGCACCGAAAGAAGAAATTCCGTTTTCGCTTTTTTTATTCGGAAGAAGCGAAAACCTTAATGCTTTGAAAAAGTTTCTTATTTGCGAAGCGCGTGTTTTAAAAGTTAAAACCGCCCCCGCAACAGAAATAAATGTTAAAGGTAAAACCCCCGAAATAAAACTTTCAAACCAGAAAAAAACAGTACTCATAAACAAAACCCTTTTTAAATTACTCTTTTAAAAAATATTTATGATACTTATTGAAATTTATGAACCTATATAGTATAATAATTGTGTATGTAGAATGGGGTGTGTCCTTATAATTTATCTTGATAACAGTGCAACAACCAAGCCTTGCAAAAAGGCAATCGAATATATGAATAATGCTGTATGCGAAAATTGGGGCAACCCGTCTTCTTTGCATATACTTGGTATGAATGCTGAAATGGCAATAGACAGCGCGCGCGAATGTGTTGCAAAATCTATCGGTGCAACAGCAAAAGAAATCGTTTTCACTTCCTGCGGTACCGAAGCTAACAATATGGCTGTTATGTCGGCTTTACACCGCAAAAACCGCGGAAACCGAATTATTACAACCGCTATTGAACACCCTTCCGTTTTAAAAGCCGCCGAAAGCCTTAAAAATTTCGGCTTCGAAGTTATAACCCTTAAACCCGATGAAAAGGGGATTATAAACCTTGGCGACCTTGAAAATGCACTTACCGAAAAAACCGTTTTGGTAAGCATTATGCTTGTAAACAACGAAACGGGTGCTATAGAGCCGGTAAAAGAAGCAGTAGAACTCACAAGAAAAAAAGCGCCCAACGCCTTTTTCCATTGTGATGCGGTACAAGCCTTTGGCAAAATGCCGTTAAATGTTAAGAATTTGGGTGTTGATATGCTGACCGCAAGCGGTCATAAAATCCACGCGCCAAAGGGTATCGGCTTTTTATATTGTTCTCAAAAAACACATATCACTCCGTTTTTGCTCGGCGGCGGTCAGGAAAACGGTATGCGCTCGGGAACAGAATGTGTTCCGCTTATTTGCGCTTTAAAAGGCGCCGTTGAAGATTTGCCCAACCTTGAAAATCAATTATCGGTCCAGCGCGAACTTTACAATTATACCGAAAAAATGTTGCTGGACACAGGTCTTGCAACCATAAATTCAGACAAAAGCGGTCTTCCCTTTGTTATGAACGTTTCAATCAACGGCTACCGTTCTGAAACACTCTTGCACTATCTTGAAAGCAAGAATATTTTTGTTTCAAGCGGAAGCGCTTGTTCAAAAGGCAATGTGAGTTATGTATTAAAAGAAATGGGTAAAGATAACAAAACCATTGATTCGGCTTTAAGATTAAGTTTTTCGAGATTTAACACAAAAGAAGATATTGATTTACTTATAGCAGAACTTAAAAATGCTGCAAAAAGTTTAAGAAAGGCATAAAATGAAGGAAATTATACTTATAAAAAACGGCGAATTGGCACTTAAAGGGCTTAACCGTTGCAATTTTGAAGATATTTTAATAAAAAATATTCGCCGCAGACTTAAAAGCCTTGGTGAAATTACAATAAAAAAAGCACAATCGGCAATATATATCGAACCCAAAGACGAAAGCTTTGACTTTGAAGAGGCTCTCGAAAGAGTTAAGTTGATTTTCGGCATTGCAGGTTTCAGCCGTGCTTGTGTTTGCGAAAAAAATATGACCGACATTCTTGAAAAATCATCAGAATATCTTAAAACTCCGCTTGACAGGGTGAGAACTTTTAAGGTTGAAGCCAAACGCGCCGACAAGCGTTTTCCATTGACTTCTCCCGAAATCTGCCGAGAAGTCGGCGGTATGCTTTTATCAAAATACCATCACTTAAAAGTTGATGTTCACAAACCTGATATAACCGTTTTTGTCGAGATACGTGACACCAACGCCTACATCCGTGCAGAACAGATACAAGGCGCAGGCGGTCTTCCCGTAGGAACTGCAGGTACTGCATCTATCTTAATTTCAGGCGGTATCGACAGCCCTGTTGCCGCCTGGACAATGGCAAAGCGCGGTCTTCGTCTTAATGCAATACATTTTGCAAGTCCGCCTTACACCAGTCCCCGCGCCGAAATGAAGGTTAAAACATTGCTTTCAAAGGTTGCGCGCTACAGCGGCTGCATAAACTTGGCGATTGTTCCTTTCACAAAAATTCAGGACGAAATTGCAAAAAATTGCCCCGAAGAGTATTTTACACTTATAATGCGCAGAATGATGATGCGCATCGCACAGAAAATCGCAAAAGATTCGGGCAGTTTAGCGCTTATCACAGGTGAAAGTTTAGGACAGGTTGCAAGCCAGACTTTACCCGCGCTTGTCACTACCGATTATGTTACAACAATGCCTGTTCTTCGCCCGCTTATTGGTATGGACAAGGAAGAAATTGTAACAATTTCACGCAATATTGACACCTTTGAAACCTCGATTTTGCCTTATGAAGACTGTTGCACTGTCTTCACCCCAAAACACCCGAAAACCCGCCCGACTCTTGAATCTTGCGAGCAAGCAGAAAGCGGACTGCAGATGGATGCCTTGATAGAGGAAGCCATCAGCGAAACCACCTACACATATATAGAATAGGGGTTTAAAGATTGAAAGCCCAAATTTTAGAAAAAGCCGAAAAATTGGTAGCCCTTCTCAAACAAAAAAGTTTTAAAATAGCAACAGCCGAATCCTGCACAGGCGGTATGGCGGCAAGTTATATAACCGCCGTGTCTGGCGCTTCACGGGTTTTTGAATTGGGAATAACCTCCTATTCGAACTCGGTTAAAAACAAATTTTTAAAAGTGAACGCTCAAACACTTGAAACCTTTGGTGCTGTAAGTTTTGAAACCGCTAAAGAAATGGCGGAAAATGTCCGCTTACTTTCAAACGCCGATATCGGCATCTCGGTAACAGGTGTTGCGGGTCCCGACTCACAGGAAGGTCTCAACGCGGGTACGGTTTTTATCGGTTACAGTGATGAAAACAACACTTTTTCAAAACTATTGAACATCAACCCAAAAGACCGCAATTTTGTGCGAGAACAAGCTGTTTTTCAACTTTTCGACACGGTAATTGAAAACATTAAAAATTAAAATTTATAATATTGTCAAAGGAGAAACCTTATGTTTCAAAACTTTAAAGCCGACATTATTTATTACAATACTCAAACCGACTTTGAATTAGAATTTAATCTTTGCGGTTGCTGCAGAATGCGCCTTTTAAACGATAAATGCTCAGATAAAAAAACCCTTTTAATGTCGCTTTCGCGCGCCTTTTCACGAAGCCGTGTAATTATCCTTACCGCTCCGCTTTTTGACGGAAGCAATATAATTAAAACCGTTTCGGTTGCTATTGGCAACGGTATTGAAGAAGTTGACTGTAATGCTTACGGCATAAACTCTGATGCACCAATAGAAATCACCAAAGGCTCCACCCCGTTAATCACAGCCGACGGAATTTTCGGCGGTTGCATTATTGAAAGCGGTCCGCAAACACTTATCATTCTTACCGATAACAAATCTATCCGCAAAAACATTATGAAAAACCTTATACATCCGTATATTGAAGAAATCGCTAAAGGAAACCCTGCCGAAGAAACCGAACCGCAAGACCCCAATGAAATTATAACCGAAATTGAAGAAATGCCGACAGAAGCCGAACCTTTAGAAGACGATTTAAACGATATGCTCGTAACCGGAGAAGAAACCGACGCACAAGCAATCGAAGAAAGCGAAGCAGAATATCCCGACCAAACTGAGCTCATTATGGAAACCGAAGAAGAACCCGAAACTAACGAAGACGAGCACTATTACACCGAAGGAAATGACCTTTATACCGAAATTCAAAACCGCGGCATTCCCTCAACCGCAGCGGCAGACGGCAACGGCTATGATGACGACTACGGCTACTACGACGAGGATTATTACATCGAAGAGCCCCCCGCTGAAAAGAACTCTGCTTTTAACATATCCCTTATTATAATTTCAGCAATTTTGCTTTTGGCTATTGCAGTTTTATGTTTCTGCATATTCTTCGTTCCCGCCCAAAGCGGAACAACCCCTGCCGCATACTTACAAGAAATATTCGACGTAATGTTCAAATAAATAAAAGACCTTGCAAGAAAAAATCCTGCAAGGTCTTTTATTTATTTACTTAGTTTTCTTTCAAGCCAAACAAAACCAATATCAAGCGCTGCGAACAAATTGGCTTTTGTACTCTCTTTTTCTACACGGTCCTTATCGCTAAGGGTTGTGTCACTTTTAAGCAATTGAATGTTTATTTTGTCGGGTTCGCCGTTTTCGTCTTTTGAAAGAATGGTAAATTTAATAATATGACTGTCACTCATATCACCGTAATAAATTTCATCTTTGCTTCTAACAAGCGGTTTGCCTTTATATTCCAAAAATTTATCTGCCATTTTTTACTCCTTTTCGGGCACTTCGCCATAAAGATTAAATCTGAAAAGCAAGGTTTCATCTTCAGGATTTGCGCAACGGAGAGTTGCTTCGGCAACTTCGGTATTAGCTAAAATCGTGCTAAGACCTATCATTTGACAAAGTTTTGACTTGAGATTCAAAATATCGCCGTCGGCTGTTTCAAGATAAACATCGCCTTTGCATTCTTCAACCGTCTTGATTAAATCGTCAAAATCAACATTATGAAGCCTTATATATCTCTTATCCATAATTACACCTCACTTTTATTCTATTTTTAAAGTATAAACTATATATTAAAATATGTCAAGTATTGACTTTTTGCCAATTTTCCAATATTATATTATTTGTAGAAATTTGACTTTTAAACAAACAGAAGGAGAAATCGTCTTGGAAAATTCACAAAAACAAATGGAAACGATTGTAACATTGGCAAAAGGCCGCGGCTTTGTATATGCAGGCAGTGAAATCTACGGCGGTCTTGCAAACAGCTGGGACTACGGCCCGCTTGGTGTTGAACTTAAAAATAACATCAAAAAAGCTTGGTGGAAAAAGTTTGTTCAGGAATGTCCCTACAACGTAGGTCTTGACAGCGCAATTCTTATGAACCCTGAAACATGGGTAGCATCGGGTCACTTGGGCGGCTTTTCCGATCCGCTTATGGACTGTAAAAACTGCAAAACACGGCACAGAGCAGATAAACTTATTGAAGACTATGTGGCTGCAAACGGCCTTTCAGACAATCCTGCCGCTATGAGCGACAGCGAAATGGCTGAATATATTAAGGAACACGGTATTGCTTGTCCCGATTGCGGTTCACACGATTTTACCGATATCCGCAAGTTCAACCTTATGTTCAAGACATTCCAGGGCGTTACCGAAGACAGCACTTCAACCCTTTATTTGCGTCCCGAAACCGCGCAGGGCATTTTTGTAAACTTTAAAAACATTGCCCGCACTTCCAGAAAAAAGGTTCCTTTCGGTGTTGCGCAAATAGGCAAATCTTTCCGTAACGAAATCACCCCCGGCAACTTCATTTTCCGCACCCGCGAATTTGAACAGATGGAGCTCGAATTTTTCTGCAAGCCCGGTACCGACCTTGAATGGTTCGACTTCTGGAGAAGCTACTGCCGCGACTGGCTTTTAAATCTTG